>JAUIBM010000419.1 GCA_030428345.1 Alphaproteobacteria bacterium
TAAGTCTCACCGTCCAGCAACCGCCCCAACGAGAACGCGAAGATCGCGCCGCCGTTCGGCGGCGCCTCGATCCACGCGCGGCCGCCATGGGCTTCGGCGATTTGCTTCACCAGCGCAAGCCCAATACCGCTACCCCGAGTCTTGCGCTCCTGAGCGCTTTGCCCACGAACAAAGCGCTCGAAGACGCGCTTACGCTCGTCCATGGGGATTCCCGGCCCTTGATCGGTTACGCGCACTACGATGGAGCGCTTTTCTTGGCGCACTGTCACGCTAACTTCCTCGCCGTCGGGCGCGTATTTCAGCGCGTTGTCCACCAGGTTGATCACCGCAATTTCGACGGCTCCTTCGTCCAGCTCGGAACGCGGTAAGTCGGCCGCCACATCGACCAGCAGTGCCTTTTGCTCACGTTCGAATCGAGGCATACAGGCATCGACCGCTCGCGCGACAACTTCTCCAGCGAGACCAGGCTGAAGCCGGTAGGCCGACTTGCCACGTTCGAGTCGCGCGAAGTCGAGGACATTGTCGATCAAGGCACGGTCACGGTGGAGGCCCTTGCAAAGGCGCTGCTCGATTCCACGGTCTGGTATTTCTGGTGGGATTGAGGCAAAAGCTGCCTTGCAAGGCACAATCGCAACAGGACAGCATCCCCTAAATGATTCGCGCACGCATTACCGTCACGCTGAAGAACGGCGTACTCGACCCGCAAGGCAAGGCCATTGAAGGCGGCCTGTCGGCCCTCGGCTTCTCGGGTGTGCATTCGGTGCGCCAGGGAAAGGTGTTCGACGTCGAACTCGACGGCGTCGACAGGTCTGCGGCCGAGTCTGATCTGAAAGCCATGTGCGAAAAACTGCTCGCCAATCTGGTGATCGAGAACTACTCGGTGGACCTGCTCTAGCAGCGCCTTCGGGTAGGGCAGCGTCCTACGCTGGCCGGCCCGACGGTTCCCGCCGGCGCAAAGGAGGAAAGCGAGGACGCGCCATGTCCCGGCTCAAGCCCTATGAACCGATCGGAACCCTGAAGCCGGTTGCCGACGATCTGTGGATCGTCGACGGGCCGGTGATCGAGATGGGCTACCTTGCAGGCTCCACCCTGCCCTTCACGACCCGCATGACGATCATTCGCCTGCCGGATGGCGGGTTGTGGGTACATTCCCCAACCCCGACGACGCCGGGCCTGCGCGCCGAAATCGACGCGCTGGGCAAGGTCAGACACATCGTCGCGCCCAACCGGCTGCATTACTGGTGGGTTGGGGATTGGCGCGAGACCTATCCCCAGGCGCGCACCTACGCCGCCCCCAATGTCCGTGAAAACGCCCGCAAGCATGGCCGTTTCTTCGAATACGACACGGAACTGGAAGAAGAGGCGGCGCCGGCTTGGGCCGGCGCGATCGACCAGATTCTGGTTCCGGGCGGTTTTCTCACCGAAGTCGACTTCTTTCACAGGCGCTCCCGCACCTTGATCCTGACCGACCTGATCGAAAATTTCGAGCCGCAGCGGATCAGGTCGGCGATCCTGCGCTTTCTCGTCCGCCTATCGGGCGCCGCGGCCCCGGACGGCTCGATGCCTATCGATCTGCGGCTGACCTTTCTGCTGCACCGCAAGCAGGTGCGCGCAGCGATGAAGAAGATGCTCGGCTGGGAGCCGGAGCGGGTGATCCTTGCGCATGGCGCATGGTATGATAGCGATGCGCGCGCCCGCCTTCGCCATGCTTTCCGCTGGGCTTTGTGACGATCGCCGGACATTGCCGGGCGATTGCCCTTGCCAGACGTTGGCGTCTGCGGCATGGGAAGCCAAACTTGGACACATCCGATGAAATCAGCCGTCGTTCTCCTGCCTGGCCTCAATCGCGACCGCGACATGATCGCGGCGCTGACAAAGATCGCGGGCACGCCGCCCGCCACGGTCTGGCAGACCGACACCAGCATTCCGGCGGTGGACCTGATCGTCATCCCCGGCGGCTTCTCCTATGGCGACTATCTGCGCTGCGGGGCGATCGCGGCGCGAATGCCGGTCATGCGGGCCGTTGCGGAAGCGGCCCATCGGGGCGTACGGGTGCTGGGCGTGTGCAACGGGTTCCAGATCCTGCTTGAGGCCGGCCTGCTTCCCGGCGCGCTGATGCGCAACGCCTCGCTCAAATTCGTGTGCAAGGAGGTCATGCTGGAGGTCGTGAACGCCGACACCGTCTTCACCCGCGGCTATGCCGCCGGCCAGGCGATCCGCTGCCCCGTCGCCCATCATGACGGCAATTACTTCGCCGACGCGCAGACTTTGGCGCGCCTCAAGGGCGAGAACCGCATCGCGTTCCGCTACGCAGGGGGAAGCAATCCGAACGGCTCCATCGAAGACATCGCCGCCATCGTTTCCGAAAAGGGAAATGTCATGGGCATGATGCCCCATCCGGAAAACCTGATCGAGGCGGCGCATGGCGGATCGGACGGCCGCGCGCTGTTCGAGGGCGCGCTGGACATGGTGGCCTGATGCGAACCGTCCTCATCATCGCGATCGCATGCCTGGCGACTCTGCCCGCTTGCCAGCGCAAGGACGGGGTTGCCTCCCTCAGGCTGAAGGACAACTCCGCCGCGGTTGCCCTGCTCCAGAAGGTCAACACCGCGGCGCGCGAATGCTGGATCAAGTCGAAGGACAAGGATTTCCGCAAATATGCGCTCATCCCCGAACTGGATACCCGGGCCGGCCGGCCCAGAATCCTGGTCGTGGAAAAGAAGACGGCGCAGGGCCTGCCGCAATTCGTCATCGAGGCGGATGGCAATCCGGCGAAGATCCTGGCCTATGGGCCGCTTGGTCAATCCTCGCTCTCGGGCCGCATCAATTCCGACATCGCACATTGGGCCAGCGGCGGCACGGGCTGCAACGCCAGGGCCTGATGCGGGGTGACGCAACCACGCGCCAGGGGCGCGATCCTGCCGCGCCCGGCGTGGCGCAATCGACTTCAATGGACAGCGCAATGATACCCAACACCATTCCCATCACGCCGGACCTGATTGCCGCGCACGGCCTCAAGCCGGACGAATATGAGCGCATCCTGTCGCTGATCGGGCGCGAGCCGAGTTTCACCGAGCTCGGCATCTTCTCCGCGATGTGGAACGAGCATTGCTCCTACAAGAGTTCGAAGAAATGGCTGCGCACCCTGCCGACCACCGGTCCGCAGGTCATCCAGGGGCCGGGCGAGAACGCCGGCATTGTCGATATCGGCGACGGCATGTGCGTCATCTTCAAGATGGAGAGCCACAACCACCCCTCCTATATCGAGCCCTATCAGGGCGCGGCGACAGGCGTCGGCGGCATTCTGCGCGACGTGTTCACCATGGGCGCGCGGCCGATCGCGGCGATGAATGCGCTGCGCTTCGGCGACCCCGATCATCCGCGCACCCGGCATCTGGTCGCTGGCGTGGTTGCCGGCGTCGGCGGCTATGGCAATTCCTTCGGCGTGCCGACGGTGGGCGGCGAGGTGCAGTTCGACCCGTCCTATAACGGCAATATCCTGGTCAACGCCTTCGCCGCGGGCCTGGCGCGCACCGACGCGATCTTCTATTCCAGCGCCTCGGGCGTTGGCCTGCCGGTCGTCTATCTCGGCGCAAAGACCGGCCGTGACGGCGTTGGCGGCGCAACCATGGCCTCGGCCGAATTCGACGACACGATCGAGGAGAAGCGCCCGACCGTGCAGGTCGGCGACCCCTTCA
>JAUIBM010000420.1 GCA_030428345.1 Alphaproteobacteria bacterium
CACCAACAGCTATCTCGTCGGCCGGCGCGCGGCCGTCGTCATCGATCCGGGGCCGGACGACGAGGCCCATCTGCAGGCGCTGCTGGCTGCGATCGGGGGGAGGGATGTTTCCCATATTCTTGTCACCCATACCCATGTCGATCACTCCCCGCTCGCAGCCAGGTTGAAGGCGATCACCGGCGCGCCACTTGTGGCGGAAGGCCCGCACCGCGCGTCGCGCGATCTGCGCATGGGCGAGATCAACGCGCTCGACGCGTCGGCCGACCGCGACTTCACGCCCGACATCGCGCTTGCCCATGGCGAGCGGATCGAGGCCGATGGATTTTCGCTCGAGGGGGTCTTCACGCCCGGCCACGCCGCCAATCACATGAGCTTCGCCCTGGAAAAGGAAGGCCTGCTGTTTTCGGGTGACCATGTGATGGCCTGGTCCACCTCCATCGTCGCGCCGCCCGACGGGTCGATGGCGGATTACATGCGTTCGCTCGATACGGTGCTGGCGCGGCCGGAAACGCGCTATCTGCCCGGCCATGGAGGACCGGTCGAGCGCGCGCAGGATTTCGTCAGGGCGCTGAAGTCGCATCGGCGCATGCGCGAAACCGCAATCCTGTCGCGCATCCGCGCCGGGGATCGAACGATCGGCGCAATCGTCGAAACGATCTATCGCAATGTCGACCCGCGCCTGCATGGCGCTGCCGCGCTGTCGGTGTTCGCTCATATCGAGGATCTGGTCCAGAAGGGCGCGGTCGCTTGCGACGGGCCGGCCGCCCTCGATTCCGAATATCGTCCGGGCCCGCAATAAATGGATTCCCGGCTCTTCCGCGTCACCCGGCGCGGTGCGCGAAGGCTTCGTCCCAGACCCTGATCGCCGCGCCCGCCCTGGCCGCGACTTCGGCCGGGGTTGCGCCCGGGCGGTAGAGGCTCGACCCGAGGCCGAACGCCCTGATCCCGAATTCCCCATAGGCCGCGAAATCGCTCTCCGCGACGCCGCCGACGGCGGCGAGCATCAGCCCCGGCGGAAGCACGGCGCGGATCGCCGCAATTCCCTGCGGACCCAGCGCCATTGCCGGAAAGAATTTGAGGCCGGACGCGCCGCTGCGGACCGCCAGCAGAGCTTCGCTCGCGGTGAAGACGCCCGGCAGGGACACCATGTCGCGTTCCGCGGCCGCGATGATCACCGATGGGTCGACATTGGGGCTGACGACCATCCGGCCGCCGCATGCATGCAGCCGCTCGACTTCCCCCGGCTCCAGAACCGTGCCTGCGCCAACGATGCATCCGGCCGGCGCCAAACGGGCCACCGCCTCGATCGAGCGGAACGGATCGGGCGAATTGAGCGGAATTTCCACCGCCTGCATCCCGGTATCGAACAAGGCCCTGGCGACGTCGCCCGCCTCCTCCGGCTTCAATCCGCGCAGGATGGCGATCAATTCGCGCCGCAGGGGCGGAAGGAGGGGGGCCTGCTTCATGCTCTTCTCGTGTCCGCTCCGGAGAAGGAAGCGAGGGCGGCCCGGTGCAAGCCCGCTATGACAGCCGCCTCCGCGTCTTGCGTGGTGAACTTGACGCCCGCGATCGCGAGGGCGTCGGCGTAGCGCTGGCCGAGCGGCCCGCTGACCACCAGTTGCAGCGGCGCGCCTTTGGCGGCGAAGCCGAGCGACCGCGCTGCCCCGATTTCCGTGCCGATCAGCAACCCGGAAAGGATGGAGACAGCGGTTCCCGCTTCCGAGAAGCCCAGCAATTCGCCGCTTCGGATCGAGAACAGCGATGCGGTGAACTGGTCGGTCCTTTCCAGGCCCAGCCGCACACCCTTTGCGAAGGCGATCGCATTGTGCTCGCCCGAGGCATCATCTTCGTAACGCGCGATGATGGTGCCCGCGCGGATCGCTCCGAAAAGTTCGCCGGTCAGGTAGGTTCGGAACCTCGTGACGGCCCCGTCCTTCACGCGCACCCACTTGGAATGGGTTCCGGGCAGGCAGACATCGGTGTCGCCCTCCAGCCCCGCCGTGACCCCAAGCAATTGCGTCTCCTCGCCGCGCATCACTTCCGGCTCGTCCGGGTCGCGCTGCGCGATGCCGGGCAGGATGCGCACCCGGCGTTTCGTGCCCGGAATGCGGACCGCCGATCGCGCAAGGGAGGCGACGGCCACCGGCGTGAAGCTGTAGGGAGCCTCCATCCAGCCCTGACGGGCGCCGGCCATGCCGCAGATGATAGCCGGCAGATCCTGGGAAGCGCCCAGCGCCTGCAGGTGGGACTCCAATATGAGCGGGAACTGTTCCGGCGAGCACGACTTCATGCCTTCGCCGCTGCGGCGCGATGCGAGCGCCGTTCCGTCCTTGCCGAGAAGCCAGATGCGGAAACTGGTCGTTCCCCAGTCGATCGCCGCGCAGAATGGCGACATGGCTTTAGCCGGTCGTCACGACGCCGGCGTCGACCACGAGGGCCTGTCCGGTCATCATGCGCGAGGCTTGCGAGGCAAGAAACAGGGTGGGGGCGACCATGTCCTGGGGTTGGATCGGCTGTTTCAGGCACTGGCGTGCCAGATGGTCGTTGAGATTGCCTTCGTCCTCATCGACCCACAATTCGCGCTGGCGCTCGGTCAACACCCAGCCCGGCATCAGCGCGTTGACGCGGATGTTGTCCGGCCCGAGTTCGCGCGCCAGGCTGCGCACAAGCCCGGTTATTCCGGCCTTGGCGGCGGCATAGGCGCTGAAGCCGCCATTGCCCATCATGTAGGCGATCGAGGAATAGCTGATGATCGAGCCGCCGCCGGCTGCCTTCATGCCGGGGGCGACGGCCTGGGCGGCGAAGAAGTGATGGCGCAGATTGACCGCCTGCATGTAGTCCCATTCATCGACCGTGAAGGGGGACAGCGGATGGCGGTTGTCCCATGCGGCGTTGTTCACCAGGACGCCGATTTCGCCATGCGCGGTCGCCGCTTGCGCCAACGCATCCTGCAGCGCGGCGACATCGCTTATGTCGCAGGCGATGAAGAGCGGCCTCGCACCGAACGCCTGTTCGACCTCGTCGCAGAATTGGCGCGCATCGGAGCGCTGGCAGAACGCCACCTTGGCGCCCTGCTCGACAAAACCGCGGGTGAGGCAGGCGCCGATTCCCGATCCGCCGCCGGAAATGAACACCGATTTGCCGCGAAGATCGTGGAAGGTCGCGGGGGCGCTCATCTTGCGGCGCCGCGGTTTCGTGAGGAAGGGCGCGATGCGGCATTGGACGCCTCCGCGGCAGTCTCGGTCATCCATTCCTCCCAAAGTCGGCCCGCCCGATGATTGCCTTGGCAATCCCGGGAAACCCATTATTCCAAATAATGGACTTATGTTCGATTATGTGAAATTATCACGTTGAAGGCTCGGTATTGTCAATAGCAGGTTCAGTTTTGCGATGAAGTCTGAAGCCGGGACAGGGGCGCGGTCGGCGTCCGCTTCGACGGGGACGCTGGGCAAGGCGCTGTCGGTGCTGGAGATCGTGGCGAGCAGCGACGAGCCGATGCGCTTCACCGACATCCTGCCACTGAGCGACCAGCCGCGCGGCACCTTGCACCGCCAGCTCTCTCATCTGGTCGACGAGGGGCTGCTCGCGGCGGGGCCTGGGCGCACCTATACGCTTGGTCTGCGGCTATTGCGCCTGGCGGCCCAATCCTGGGCCGACAACCGCTTTCGTCTTGTTGCCGAGCCGCACCTTCGC
>JAUIBM010000421.1 GCA_030428345.1 Alphaproteobacteria bacterium
ACCGGCCCCTCTCATTTGCGGCAGACATAGAGTGGCATCAGCAGGTGGAAATCGTCATAGCTGTGGCTTGCAAAGGTGAGCGGCGCCAGACAGGTGCGCCAAGTCGTGACGGCGAGCTCCTCGCGCAGTTCCCGGATGAGGCAGTCCTCGGGCGTCTCGCCCTCCTCGAGTTTCCCGCCAGGAAACTCCCACAGACCGGCCATCGCCTTGCCGGCCGGCCGGCGGGCGATCAACACCCGGTTGTCGGCGTCAATCAGGGCGCAGGCCGCCACCAGCAGCAGTTTCACGCCGGAGCCTGCCGGTAGACATAGCGGTACAATTCAACGAACCCGAAATCGCGATACAGGGAAAGCGCCGCGACATTCGATGCCTCGACCTGCAGCCAGGCGGTTTGCGCGCGGCGGGCAGTCGCCCATTTCAGGGCGCTGGCCAGAATGGCCCGCCCGTGACCCTGGCGGCGTTTCGCGCGATTGGTCTCGAGTTCGAAGATGCCCGCCAGATCGTTCTCGCAAACGCAACGCACCGCCGAGAGCGGTTCTCCCGACGCGTCCTCAGTCAGAAAAAGTCCCGTTTCCGCCTTGATGGCGGACAGGACCTCCACCATGCCGGGCTTGCGGTCGCCATCGGCATGGGCAAGGGCCAGGCTGGCGTCGACCCAGCGCCCTGTGTCCTTCAGCGGCAGGTGATCGACGGCCGGGGCGAGGGCGTCGCGGTCGAGCGGCATCGCCATCACCAGGCTTTCCTGGATGCGGTCCCATCCCTTGCTGTCCAGCAGCACCGTCAGTTCCGGCGGCGCCAGGGGCGAGAGCCGAAACACCAGCGGCCGGCCGAATCCGTCGAAGCGCAATTGCGCCAACTCCACGCGCCGTTCCAGATCGGAATGATCGCTCGGATCGAGCGGAGTAACCGAATTCAGGCGCTTCGCCGGATGTCCCGCCGTCAGCCGAATCGCCCAGGTGCCGTCGTAATGAGTGGTGGCGGAGGGAAAGGAGCGAAAACTGACCGCTTCGATCCGGCGCACATCCGCCAGTTCATACGGTTGCGGAGGCGCGTTCATCGCGAAATCGCGAGCGCCTGCCCGCTGCCCTGGACAAAGCCAGCCATGGTCAACTGCGATAATCCCCGTTGATCGCGACATATTCGCTGGTCAGGTCGCAGGTCCACACCGTGGCCTTGGCCTTGCCGACGCCAAGGTCGACGCGCACCGGAATGTAGTCGCGCTTCATCACCGCGCTTGCCGCGGCCTCGCTGTAGTCGGGGTCGCGCTCGCCTTCATTCGCAACGCGCACATCGCCGAACCAGATCGCCAGGCGGTCGCGCTCCGCAGGCTCGCCGGCCTTGCCGACGGCCATGACGATTCGGCCCCAGTTTGCGTCCTCGCCCGCCACCGCCGTCTTCACCAGCGGCGAATTGGCGATCGACAGCGCGACACGCTTGGCCGAACGGACCGACTGTGCGCCCGTGACGGTGATCTCGACATGCTTGGTCGCCCCCTCGCCGTCCCGCACCACCTGCATCGCCAGATCGTGAAGCACATTGCGAAGCGCCGCCTTGAAGGGCGACAGGCGCTTGTCGTCGGTGTCCTTCACGGGCTTGCCCTGCCCGACCGAGAACAGAAGCAGGGTGTCGCTGGTCGAGGTATCGCTGTCCACCGTGATCGCGTTGAAGCTGGCGCCGACCGCCTTGGAAAGCAGCTTCTGCAATACCGGGGCAGCGACGGGGAAGTCGGTGACGAGGAAGGACAGCATTGTCGCCATGTCCGGCTGGATCATGCCGGCGCCCTTGGCGATGCCGTTCAGCGAATAGTTCTTGCCGTCAACTTCGAAGCTGGCGGTCGCCACCTTGGGATAGGTGTCGGTGGTCATGATTGCCTGGGCGGTTGCGGCCCAGCCCGAAGTTTCCGCACCAGCGACCGCCTTTTTCAGATGAGCGGAGAAGCCGGAGGCGTTGAGCGGCTCGCCGATCACGCCGGTCGAGGCGATGAAAACCTCGCTCTTGCGGCACCCGACCGCATCGGCCGCCGCCTCGGCGGTGATCCGCACCGTTTCCACGCCCTTGACGCCGGTGAAAGCGTTGGCGTTGCCGGAATTGACCACGACGCAACGCGCCTTGCCCTTCTCCAGATGCTTGCGGCACCAGTCAACCGGCGCGGAAGCGCATTTCGACCGGGTGAACACGCCGGCGACCGCCGCCGGCTTGTCGAACACGATAACCGTCAGATCCTTGCGGTTCTTGTACTTGATGCCCGCCTCGACGCTTCCCAGCCGCACGCCGGCCAAGGGCGGCAGTTCGGCGAAAGTCTTCGGCGCTAGCGGAGAAACCTTGGCGGCCATGCTTGCTCCCGGGTTTGCCATGCGACCGGACGGGGGATCAGTTGGACGACTGGATTGCGTCCAGCTGCTTCTTGAGTTCCGGATCGACGATCTCGACTTTGGAGCCGGCGCGCGCCGAGTCAACCAGTTCGCTGTATTTCTCGCGCATCACCAATTGGCGAACCTGCCCCTCGACGGCGGAGAATTCCGGCGGAGGTGCCTTGCGCTGGTCGACCTTGAGAATGACATGGTAGCCGAACTGTGTCTGCACCGGGACCTTGGTGTACTCGCCGTCCTTGAGCGCGAAGGCGGCCTCCTCGAAGGCCGGAACCATCTGGCCCTTGCTGAAATAGCCCAAGTCGCCGCCGGTGGAAGTGCCCGAAGGGTCGATCGTCTTTTCCTTGGCGATCTCGCCGAAATCCTTGCCGGCATCGAGTTCGGCGATGATCGCCTCGGCTTCTTCCTTGGTCTTCACGAGGATGTGACGCGCATGAACCTGCTCTTCCGGCTCGATCGCGGCGATCTCCTTGTCGTAGCGGGCCTTCACCTCTTCATCGGTGACGGAATTGACCGCCTTTTCCTGGAAATAGGCGTTGTGCAGGGCGCGCTCGCGCAGGAACTTGACGCGGGCCTGGAATGCCGCGCTCTTGTCGAGCCCCTCGGTTTCGGCCTGCTGCGCCAGCAATTTGATGTCGATCAGCGCATTGAGAATGGCGGCGCGGCGCAGGTTTTCCGGCACTTTTGCAAATTGCGGCGCAAGATCGGAGGTGGCGAAGGCCAGATCGCGCTCGGTGACGTCGGAATCCCCGACCTTGGCGATGACTTGGATCTCGTCAACCGCAGGCGCAACGGTTTCGGCAGGGGCCTTCTCGGTTTGCGCCATGGCGGCGCCAGGCTGCCAGAGCAGGGCGACAGCCGTTGCGGCGAGCGCCGCGGCAAACACGGGAAGGGCACTCGAACGGTCAGCAAACATGATCAAAATCCTCTCGTGGAGCTTGTCCTGTCGCCATGCGAGACACCCTCGGAGCGGTCCGGATCGCCGGATTGCACCGCCTCACCATCTCCACGCGGCGTTGACAAGCCATTTGCCCCCTCTTATCTGTCCCGAAACCCGGCGTCCAGAACTGTTCCAAACCCTTACGGAACTTTCATAGAGTCCGACGCAGGCGCAGGGCCGGCTCTCGTAACGCGAGGTTGCCGGGCTTGTTGCGATCACGAATTGAGAGGCCTTCATGGGCATTTTAGGTGGCATGGCGCGCATGGTCTTTGGTTCCGCCAATGACCGGCTGGTCAAGGCGTTGCAGCCCCAGATCAATGCGATCAACGCACTCGAGGCGGAACTTGGGGGGGCTGAGCGATGAGGCTCTGGCCGCCCGC
>JAUIBM010000422.1 GCA_030428345.1 Alphaproteobacteria bacterium
ACGCCGGCCAGGTCTGCAATGCGCCGACCCAGTTCATCATGCAGGAAAAGGTGAAGCAGGCATTCGTCGACGGTTTCGTCGAGGCGACGAAAGTGCTCAAGGTCGGCGACGGGTTCGAGCAGGGCGTCCAGATGGGGCCGCTCGCCCATGCCCGCCGGCTCGATGCGATGGAGGCGCTCGTCGCCGATGCGGTTCAATCGGGAGCGGAACTGGCAACCGGTGGAAACCGCATCGGCAATCGCGGCTATTTCTTCGAACCGACGGTCCTTCTCGACGCGCCGCTTTCCGCGCGCGCCATGAACGAGGAACCGTTCGGTCCCGTCGCCCTCATCAATGGCTATGATGACGAGGAAGCGATGGTGGCCGAGGCCAATCGCCTGCGCTACGGACTTTCCGCTTACGTCTACACGGGCTCGGACAACCGAGCGGTAAGGCTCGGGACCAGCGTGAACGCCGGCATGGTGACGATCAACCATCACGGCTTCGGAACGCCGGAAGCGCCCTTTGGCGGGGTCGGCGATTCCGGCTACGGCAATGAGGGCGGGCCGGAAGCGCTCGACGGCTATCTGGTTTCGAAATTCGTGACCCGCTACATTGCTGCCTGAACGGGCGACCGCGCAGGGGTGCAAACCTCTCGGCGGCACCGCTGGAGGCGAGGACAGGCGAGGCGGTTTGGAGCAGAAAAGCGTAGCGACAAGGGATCGGGAGGAAGCAGTGGAAGGCCTGCGGGAGCGTCAGCGGCGTC
The DNA here is from genome assembly GCA_030428345.1 of Alphaproteobacteria bacterium. Classification (GTDB taxonomy): domain Bacteria; phylum Pseudomonadota; class Alphaproteobacteria; order Rhizobiales; family Rhizobiaceae; genus BOKV01. The sequence continues at coordinate 746 of JAUIBM010000422.1, forward strand.
AGCGGCACGCGGAGATCCTGGCCGCGGCCGGCAAGCTGTTCACCGAATCCGGCTTCGAGGAGACGACCGTCGAGGACGTCGCGCGTGAGGCGATGGTCTCCGCGCCAACAGTCTACAGCTATTTCCAGTCCAAGGCGGATCTGCTCTTCGCGCTGTACGAGGCCGATGAGGAACTGATCGAGAAGCGCGTGCGCGCAGTCCTTGAGGATTTGCCGCCCGATCCCTGCGAGGCGATCATCGCCATTGAACTGGCGATCATCACGCAGGGCTATGACTTTACCCAGAAACGGGTATGGCGCGAAATCATGGCTGCGACGCTATACGGTCCGCAGGAGCGGCGCGCCAGCTATGCCAAATTGCAGGCCGTGCGCATCGACCTGCTGCAGCAGGGCATCGAGATGCTCAAGGGTCGCAGCCAGTTGCTTGCCGATCTCGATACGGAAGCGGCGGCGCGCATCGTTCATGCGATCGGACGCAATGCATTCCGCCGCTATATCGGGGTCGATGACGAGATGGAGGAAACGCTGGTGGCGCGCATCAGGACCGACATTGCAATCGCCTTTGCCGGATTCAAAGCCTGACCCGATATCTCCCGACCTCAACGCACAGGGCGTCTTGCATGGCCCTGACGATGAAATAAAGTCGGGTTCGCAACAGGTGAACCTCCCTTGAGAATAAACTTCTCTATCCGACAACTGGAGGCCCTTCGCGCCGTCATGGCGATGGGGTCGGTCACGCTCGCAGCCGAGCGCATGCACCTGACCCAGCCGGCGGTGACGCGCCTTATCAGGACGCTGGAGGAGGAAGTCGGGTTTTCCATGTTCGAGCGGGCCCATGGCAAGATCGTGCCGACAGCGGAAGGCGAACTCTTCTACCGCGAGGCCGAGCGCATCCTGAACGGCATCGAGAGTGCGGTGCGCTTCGCCCAATCGGTGAAGTCGATGTCGACGGTCAATCTGCGCATTGCCGCCATGCCGCAGCTTGCCTATTCGCTGTTGCCCGATGCGCTGGCCCTCTTCCAGAAGGATTATCCGGATGTGCGCTATTCCATCGATCTGCGCCAGCGCCGCGAACTCGAGCAATGGCTGGTCACCAAGGACATCGATATCGGCTTGTCCATCCTGCCCATCCGGCAGCCAACCGTCGATTTCCTGCCGCTCGCCAAGATGAGGCCGGTCGCCGTCCTGGGCGTCGGGCATACCCTTTGCGAAAAGGAGGTCCTCACGCTGGAGGACCTGTCGAACGAGAAGCTGATCACGCTGAGCGAGGAATCCTATCTGCGCCAATTCGTCGAGAACGCCTTCCGCCTGCGCGGACTGCCTTTCGACCCGCACGGCCAGACCTCGTCATCCACCATCACCTGCATGCTTGCCTCCAAGCATCTGGGCGTCGGCATTTCCGATCCGATGAGCGCGGTGAACATCAACCGGTTCGGCATCGAGATCAGGAGTCTGGAACCGGCGATGGAGATGAATTACGGCGTCATCTTCCCCAAGGAGAACGGCCTGTCTCCCGCCGCCGAGCAGCTTGTCGAAAAGCTGAAGATCGTGATCGGCGAATTGCACGACCGGATCCCGGCGCTCTTCCTCTAGTCGCTGAACACGTAGATCGGGCTGGTCCAGGCCTGGTGGCCGTCTTCCTGGGTGAGGCGAACATAGAGCGGATTGTCGCCTTCGCCTTTCAATTCAAGCGGGACCGTCGCTGCGAAGCGATGCTGGTCGAGCGTATCGGGCAGCCGGAACAGGCGCATGCGTCGCCCGAGGCCGCCGGCATCCACGACGGTGTCTTCGAGCCCGATCGAGGCGCAGTCGAAGCAGGCCTCCAACACATTGGTCGCGATCTTCAGTTCGCCCTTGTCGGGCTGTTCGAGCCAGATGTCGAAACCGGTGAAATTGCCGGTGGTGACCGCTTGCCACGTCACTTCATTCCCGGCCTCCGACAGGACTGGTTGGAGGTCCGGGTTAAAGAAATTGATCGGTGCGATCCGCTCGATCCGGTTGCCGGTGACGGCAAGCGTGCCCTTCCAGTTGACCTCGCGCGAGCGTCCCCGGCACATCGCGCCTTCACACAGCACGCGAATGCGCCGGCCGAGATCGGCCTCTTCGAAGGTGCGCAGCGTTGCGACCGGCTCGGCGCCATTGAACACGGTGACGCGCTCGACCGGGCTGGCCCCGACGGCGTCGATGGCGAAGGCAACCTTCCTCTCCGCGGAGCGGACGATGTCGCCCATCATCGCTTCGCTGACGGCTTCGCCATCGCTGGCGCCGAGTCTGGGGTCTTCCGCGAAACGGTGCGCCGGCGCATCGAACCGGGCGCGCACATCGAGCAGCAGGCGCGCGCCGGTGGTGCCGTAATGACGCCGCTTGCGCATCGTCTCGAACACGGCGTCGCGCGTCAGCTCGTGCATGAGATAGCAGGTGATGCCGCCCATGGCGCCGAACTTCTTGGCGCCGGGCAGCGCCGCGCCTGGCCTGCCCTTGTGATCGTCGGAATGGCTGACCACGCCAACCCGGTAGCCGAGTTCGAAGGCGTCATGCAGCAGCCATTCGAATGTGCCCCAGGAGGAATGGATTTCGACGGAGCGCTCGATCCTGCCATCATGGGCGCGCTCGATATTGGCGTAGCGCCCGCCGACATGGGCGATGACGACGACGTCCTCCTTCTCGAGCGCCCCGAAAAGCGCCTCGACGGTGAAGCAGTCGTTCCCGGAAGGCGCCTGGTCTTCGAGCAGGATGCGCGACGAGCGGAAGATCGGCCGCCCTTCCTTGCGAAAGAACACGTTGCGGTCGCCGCCGACGCAGGTATTGCCCGACCACTCATAGCCCGGGAGCACGACGAACTCGCCATCTTTCGACAGTTCCGCCGACAGGCGGTTGAGTTCACCCCAGAAGGCATCGTCGATCTGGAAGTCGTTGCCCTGGTGGCCGATCACGTCGAG
>JAUIBM010000423.1 GCA_030428345.1 Alphaproteobacteria bacterium
ACGCATTACGACCGCATGATCGTCGGCGGGGCGACCCCGGCCGGCGGCGAACTGGTGCTCGACCATGTCAAGCCGACCGGCACCGCCTCGATTCTCGATCGCCGGGAAATGGCCATCGTCAATATCGGCTCGGACGGCGTGGTGGCGGCTGCCGGTGAGAGCCATGAGATGGCGCGCGGCGACGTGCTCTATCTGCCGATGGGCGCAGGGCCAATCACTTTCTCGGGGCAGGGACGCTTCTACATTCTCTCCGCGCCGGCGCATCGCGCCTTTCCCGCGCGGCTGGTGCGCATCGGCGAGGCGGCGCAGATCAAGCTCGGCGCCCAGGAGACCTCCAACGACCGGACCATCTATCAGTTCGTCCATCCCGGGGTCATGGAATCGTGCCAGCTCGTCGTCGGCTATACCCGCCTGCACAACGGCTCGGTGTGGAACACCATGCCGGCGCATGTGCATGACCGGCGCATGGAGGCCTATCTCTATTTCGACATGGAGCCCCAGCAGCGCGCCTTCCACATGATGGGCGAGCCCGACGAAACCCGGCATCTGGTGCTCAAGAACGAGGAAGGCGCGCTGTCCCCGCCCTGGTCGATCCATTGCGGCGCGGGAACCGGCTCCTACACCTTCATCTGGGCGATGGCTGGCGATAATGTCGACTACAAGGATGTCGAGATGGTTGCGATGGAGGATTTGCGATGAACCCGTTTTCGCTGGAAGGCCGCAAGGCGCTGGTGACCGGCGCCAATACCGGAATAGGGCGGGCCATTGCGGTGGCCATGGGCAATGCCGGAGCGCATGTCGTGTGCGCAGGCCGTTCGTCCTGCGACGAAACCGTCGCGCAAATCCGTACCGCAGGCGGGAAGGCCGAGCCGCTGGCGCTTGATTTCGCCGATCCGATGGCCGCGAAGGATCTGTTCGACGACATGGGCGCCGACATTCTCGTCAACAATGCCGGCATCATCCGCCGCGGCGAAGCCCTCGACTTCACCGAGGAAGACTGGGACGCGGTGCTGGATGTCAATCTCAAGGCGCTGTTCTTCACCACCCAGGCATTCGCGCGGCCGCTGATCGCCAGGGGCGCGCGCGGCGCGGTGATCAACATCGCCTCCATGCTGTCGTTCCAGGGCGGGATTCGCGTTGCGTCCTATACGGCGGCCAAGCACGGCGTTTCCGGCGTGACGAAGATCCTCGCCAATGAGTGGGCCGGTCGCGGCATCAATGTGAACGCGATCGCGCCCGGCTATATCGCCACCAACAACACTGCAGCCTTGCAGGCCGACCCGGTGCGCAACAAGGCGATCCTGGAGCGCATCCCCGCCGGCGACTGGGGCAAGCCGGAGGATATCGGGGGCACGGCCGTGTTTCTCGCTTCCCCTGCGGCGCAATACATCCATGGCGCGATCCTCAATGTCGATGGCGGCTGGCTTGCGCGCTGATCTGGCCCCGCTTCGTCGCTCTCCCGGGGCCCGGCCCGCGATTGGCGTGGTCCATCTCGGCTTGGGCGCGTTCTTTCGCGCACATGGCGCGATCTATCTGGAAGAGGCGATGCAACGCTCCGGCGGCGCCTGGGGCATTGCCGGCGTCAGCCTGCTGTCGCCCGGCCAGCGCGATGCGCTCGCTCCGCAGGACTGTCTTTACCACGCGGTCGAACTGGGTCCCGAGGGCGAGAAACCTCGTCTGGTCGAGGCGGTCCAGGAGGTGCTGGTGGCGCGCGAGGATCCGCAAGCCGTCCTGGCGCTGATGGCCGCGCCGAATGTGCGGATCGTCAGCCTGACGGTTACCGAGAAGGGCTATTGCCACGAGCCTTCGACCGGTCGGCTGAATGCCGCCCATCCCGACATTGCCCATGATCTGGCGCATGAGTTGCCGGTCTCCGCGCCGGGCTTCATCGTGCGCGCTCTCCAGCGCCGCCGCGCGGCCGGGCTCAGGCCGTTCACGGTGCTGACCTGCGACAATCTTCCCGGCAATGGCCGCATGGTGCGCGGCGTGGTGCTGGAATTTGCCCGCCGGGTTGATCCGGCGCTCGCGGCATGGATCGAAAGCGAGGGTCGTTTCCCGAGCACCATGGTCGATCGGATCGTCCCGGCGACGAAGCCCGAGGACATCGCCCGGGTCGGCGAACTGACCGGCTTCGCCGACGCCGCGCCGGTGATGCACGAACCCTTCCGGCAATGGGTGGTCGAGGACGATTTCGTCGATGGCGACCGTCCCGATCTCGGCGCCGCCGGCGTCGAACTGGTGAGCGACGTAGAACCCTATGAGCACATGAAGCTGCGCATGCTCAACGGCACGCATTCCGCGCTGGCCTATCTGGGCTATCTCGCCGGGCATGAGACCATCGCCGAGACAATCGCCGATCCGGTATTCGAAGGCTTCGTGCGCGCGCTGTGGGAAGACGAGATCATTCCCGCCGTTTCCGCGCCGCCCGGCGTCGATCTGGGCGTCTATGCGGGCTCGCTGCTGGAGCGCTATCGCAATCCGGCGATCCGCCATCGCACCTGGCAGATCGCCATGGACGGCTCGCAAAAACTGCCGCAGCGCATTCTCGGGACGCTGAGCGCCAATCTTGCGGCCGGAAGACGCTCGCCAGGCCTCGTTCTCGCGGTTGCCGCCTGGATGCGGTATGTCGGCGGGGTGGACGAGTCGGGAAACGCCATCGATGTACGCGATCCGCTGGCGGCGCGGTTGCGTGCCTTGAGCGACGGCGCAACGGAGGCGGCCGGCAAGGTCGGCGCGCTGCTTGGCGTGCGCGAGGTGTTCGACGCGCAACTGGCCGGGACGCTCCTTCCGGCGGTGATCGAAGCCTATGGAAGGCTGGTCGCGGTTGGCGCAAGACGGGCCGCATCGGAGATCGCGCAATGAAGGAAAGCTGGCGTTGGTATGGACCGCTGGACAAGATCGGCCTGGACGAGATCGCCCAGACCGGGGCTAGCGGAATCGTCACGGCGCTGCACGAAATCCCCTATGGCGAGGTCTGGACCCGCGAGGCCGTCGCGGCGCGCAAGGCGCTGATCGCCGAGGCCGGGCTCGGCTTCGAATGGGTGGTCGTGGAGAGCCTGCCGATCCATGAGCGCATCAAGCGCGGCGAGGGCGACCTTTCCGGCCTTTTCGCCAATTACAGGCAATCCATGGCCAATCTCGCGGCCGAGGGCGTGCACACGATCTGCTACAACTTCATGCCGCTGATCGACTGGACCCGGACCGATCTGGCCGCGCCTCTGGCGCGCGGGGGAACGGCTCTGCGCTTCTCGCAGTCGCGCATGGCGGCGCTGGAACTGTACATGCTGAAGCGCGAAGGCGCTGAAGCCGACTACAGCGACGAGGTCCGCGCCGCAGCCGGGGCCTGGTTCCAGGGCGCGAGCGAAGCTGAACGCGAGCATCTCGTGGTTTCCGTCATGTCCGGGCTTCCCGGCGCCTTCGAGCGCTATGACATAGCCGGGCTGCGCCACGCCCTGGCGGGTTATGCTGGAATCGGCCGCGAGGAGCTTCGCGGCAATTATGCCCGCTTCCTCGCCGAGATAATTCCGATGGCCCAGGAACTGGGCATGCGCTTCTGCGTCCATCCCGACGATCCGCCGCGCGACATTCTGGGCCTGCCGCGCATTGTCTCGAACGAGGAGGATATCGCCTGGATCATGGGAGCGTTCGACGCGCGCGAGAACGGGCTGACGCTCTGT
>JAUIBM010000424.1 GCA_030428345.1 Alphaproteobacteria bacterium
CGACCCTCCGATGCCCGACGGTCCGGCTCAGACGATCGCGAGCTTGCGGACCGTCCCGACAAGGTCGTCGAGGCTTTCCTCCAACGTCCTGCCGCTGGTGTTCACGATCCCCTCGGCCTTGGCGTAGAGAACTTCGCGGCTGGTGAGGATCGACTTGAGTTCGTCCATGGCCTTGGGATTGCCAGCCATCGGGCGCTCGTCGCCCTGTGCGCGAACCCTTCCCATATGCTCCTCGGGGGTAGCTTTCAGCCAGATCGTATGAAAATTGCGCAGCAGGAAGCCGAATGTCTCGGGCTCCGAGACAATGCCGCCGGCAACCGCCAGCACGAGCGAATCCGACGTCGCGACGATCCGTTCCAGCGCCTGGCGCTCAAGCCGCCGATAGCCTTCCAGGCCGTACAGCGCCATGACTTCCTCGACCGGCATGCCGCTTTGCGCCTCGATGTCGCGGTTGAGCTCGACGAAGGCGAAGCCCAGCTTCGCGCCAAGCAGACGTCCGAGCGTCGATTTGCCCGCTCCGCGCAGGCCGATCAGGCAGATGCGCTGGCGGCGCAATTGCGCCGGGCGGCCGGGATCAAGTATCTGCATCACCCGCTGGCGCTGCTCGCCGGTGGCGGTACGAAATAGTTCGGCCACCTTGACCACTTCCGAGCCCCAGGGGTCCTCTTCGCCCACCAGCCACTCGACCCGGTGGTCGAGCGCATTGGCGACCCGGAACAGCAGCGCGATGGAAATATTGCCGCCGCCATTTTCCAGTTGGGCCAGATAGCGCTGCGAAACACCGGACAGTTCCGAAAGCACGCGCCTTGCAATGCCCTTGCGCTGACGGGCCCGGCGAACCCGCTCGCCGACCGCGGCGACAAACGCATCGACATCCTGCGATTCAGGCGTCGATTGCCTGTCCGGAACCAGTTCTCCGCGAAAATTTGTGATCTCGTTTTTCACGGCGCCCATCTGCGATTCCCTTCGGGGAGCCTAATGTGGCGTATCACGGGGTGCAATATAGTTCCGCAAGCCGCATCGGCGCCCCACCGTCGCGTTCATCGCGGTTCTTCGCTGACCAGCGCTTCCAGCTTGGAACGAATATCCTCGGGAACGGCGATCTTGCGATGCGCCGAGGCCTTGACGAACACCTCGACAAACTGCCCTTCGAAACAAGTGACGCCGTCCTGTTCGCCCCGCACCGCAAAGCGCACCGAGCTTTCGCCAAGCCGGATCAGGCGGACCTCGCAGAAGAGGATATGGCGCGGGGTCACCGGGCTGCGAAAATCGAGGGACAGGTGCACGAAGGGCGTGCCGACATCGCGGTCGACATTGATGCGGAACCAGTCATAGCCCACATTCGCGTCCCACCAGGCGTCGATCGCCTCCAGCGCGAAATAGGGAATTCGGCCGGTGAATGCGATTTTCGCCGGATCGCAATCGGCCCACCGCACCGTGACCGGATGGATGAAGACGGTCGCGGCGGCGCTGTTCCCGCTATCGCCCATCAATAGGTCTCGACATGATAGCGGCCCGCCTCGCGCATCGAATCGCGCAGCCGAGTCCAGTCCATTCCCATGCCGGCGGCGATGTCGCCGAGGGCCTTCTCGACACCTTCCTCCATCGCGCGCAGACCGCAGATGTAGATGTAGGAATTGTCGCTGGCGAGCAATCTGCCGATCGCCGCCGCCTCCTCGCGCAATTTGTCCTGGACATAGCGCTTGGGTTCGCCCTCGACCCGGCTGAACACCAGATGCTTGCGCAGGATCGCATCGGGCACTTTCTTCAGCGGCCCGAAATAGGGCAGCGATTGCGGCGCGCGCGCCCCGAAGACCAGGCTCATGCCGCCGCCCGCTCCGCCATTGCTGCGCTGCCGGCGCATGGTGAAGGCGCGGAACGGCGCCGAACCGGTCCCGGTGCAGATCATCAGCAATTGGGCCTGCGGGTCATTCGGCATCAGGAACGTCGCGCCGAACGGCCCTGTCACCTGCACCTTGTCGCCTACCTTCAGATCGCAAACGTAATTGGAACACAGGCCGTAGGGCTCGCGCTTCACGGTGAGCGAAAGATTGTTGTAGTTCGCCCGCTCGCCGTCGCGCGGGCTGGAGACCGAATAGAGTCGGGGCAGATGCGGCCTGCCCTTGTCGTCGGTTCCGGGCGCGATGATTCCGACGCTCTGACCTTCCAGAACCGGAAACACCTGGCCCTCGAAATCAAGGATGATGTGGCGCACATCGCTGTCGGAGCCTTCCGCCGTAAGCCGGTAATTGCCCTGGACGCTCGCCTCGGCAGGCTTGCCCAGCGAATAGAGATTGACTGTCGGCTTGGAGGCCGATGCCGGGGCCTTCGACCGGCCGCCGGCGCCGGAATGCGCCTCGGCGAGCAGCGCCGCCATGGCTTCGTCCAGCGCCTCGATCGAGGTATCGACGCCGGATCTGCCGTTTTCCAGTTCCTGCTGTTTCGGCAGTTCTTCCCAGCCGAACTGCTCCTCCAGCGAATAGGGCGTCTCCACCACGCGCCACTCGTCGATCGAGCCCGTCGGGCACACCGGAATACAGGCCATGCAATAGTCGCACTTGTCGAAATCAACCACGACATTGGTGTCGTCGTGGGTGATCGCCTCGATGGGGCACGTCACCTCGCAGGTATAGCAGCGGATGCAGATTTCCGGATCGATCAGATGCTGTTTTGCTGGGGCGTTCATCGGTCCTCCCGGCCGGAATTTGCCGGAGGAGCGCGAGTCGCGCCCCTCCATGCCGCATGGCTTACGCCATGTGCAGCTTCACATATTCGAAGTCGCCGGGCTGGTTGTCGATGCCCATCTTGGGCGGCGCGATCCAGCCGGCATATTCACCCGGTTCGCGGCAGGGCTTCATCAGCGACTGGATGAAATCGCCGTCGGCGCGAACCGGAAGCCAGTCCTTGACCTTGCTGTCATATTCCGCGCCGCTGACGATTCTGCCCTCCGGGTCGAACGGCATGTTGGCGAAGACGCCGATCTTGCGGTTGAAGGATTCATGCGGCAGTTTCAGTTCGAACGCGATCCCGGCCTTCTCGATGATCTTGTTCCAGCGCCCGACGCCACCCGCCGCGTCGCGCGTATAGTCGTCACGCAGACGCATGTTGATTGCGGTGAGCGCGGGAGCCTCGACGATCCTGATCTGTCCGTCCACCAATTGACAGACCGGATAGGTCGCGCCGGACAGGCGATGATCGTCGTCCAGGCGGTGTTCCATGTAACGGCCCTTGATGCCCGCATTGAACGCATTGGCCGCATTGGTCGAGACTTCCTGGCCGAAGAGATCGAGCGACAGCGTATAGTGCAGGTTGAGCTTCTTCTGGACGGTCGGCAGGTCAATGACGCCAAGCGCGCGGACCTTCTCGATCTCGTACGGATCCTCGATGCCGGCCTGTTTCATCGCCTCGCAGGTGCGCTGGATCACGCGGCCGACCCCTGTTTCGCCGACGAACATGTGATGGGCTTCCTCCGTCAGCATGAACCGGCAGGTCCGGCTCAGCGGATCGAAGCCGGACTGCGCCAGCGCCTCCAATTGCATCTTGCCGTCGCGATCGGTGAAGTAGGTGAACATGAAGAAGGACAGCCAGTCCGGCGTTTCCTCGTTGAAGGCGCCGAGCATGCGCGGGGCTTCCTCCGAGCCCGAGGACCGGCGC
>JAUIBM010000425.1 GCA_030428345.1 Alphaproteobacteria bacterium
CTCGCGCAGCAGTGTCTCGTAGAGGCGACCGAGGGTATGGACTTCCTCCGACGAGTCGAAATGGATGCCGTCGATCAGGTTGACCACGTCGCGCAGCAGGTAGCCGCTTTCCATGCGGTTGGCGAAGCCCTGGAAGACCGTGGCGATCACGTCGCGCCGTTCGCGCCGCCCGTTATCGCCTCGCAAGCCGCGGAGATAGGCGAAGAGCCCCGGGCCGCGCGTGCCATCCGGGCGCTCGGTCATTTCGGAAACGAGAAACGACAGGAGGTCGGGGCCAGTGATGCCATCCGCATCCGCAGCCCAGTCGCGCCAGCGATAAGGGGCTTCGATAATCGGGCGATAGTCCTTGCCTGCGAGCTCCGCGCGTCCTTCCTCGATCCGCTCCATGTCGTCCAAGAACTTCAGGAACATGATCCAAGTGAGCATCGGCAACCGATCGAGGTCGCCGTTCAGCCCCTTGTCCTTCCGCATGATCTTGCGGGCAGACTTGATGATGCTGTCGAGACGCTGGGCAGTGGTCAGTTGCTTCGGCTCAGCCTTCTTACGGGCGGTTCTGGCCAAGGTAGATCTCCTTCAATTCAAGCGGTGTAGAGCAGACGCTGCAGCTCGGTGACGGCGCTGCGCAGCTCCTTGCCCCCGCCGAAGCGGGCGGCGATTTCGATGACGTTGCCCCACTCGTTGAACGGAGGCACTTCCAGGATGTCCGGCAGCTTGAATTGGGCACTGCCATGTTCGGCATACTTTTCAAGTACGGCATCCAAGACCTCGCGGGCATCCGGCCCGAAGCGGTCCAGAAACTCGTCCTGCTCTCTCAGCAGACGGTCAGCGCGCTCGCGCCGGGTTCGCAGCGGCGCGTTATATGCGAGATGGCAAAGGAGATCGAACGGATCGGCCTCCGGCTTTCCGACTGCATCAGCCAAGGAATCGAGGTCGATGCCCTTCTCCTCGAGCCGCTCGACGATCTCCGCCCGGCGTTCGGGATCAAGCCAGTCCGTGCGCAGTTCCGAAGCATTGGGGTAGAGTGTTCGAACCTTGTCGCCGGTGTAGTCGGTGAGTTGGCGGCAGGCGAGTTGCCGACCGTCAGAATCGAGTTCGTACACGAGGTGCCGGACGATCGCGACCTCGCCGCCGTCGACATAGAACTTGCGAGGCCCGTTCTCGCCCTCATCACCCAGCTCGACGGGTCCATCCGGGATGTCGGGCCGTTCTGGAAAATCTTCGGGATTCAGCGCCACTTCTTCGATCTCGCGCTCTTCCACGATGTCGCCGTCTGAATTGATGACCGCTTCATCCTCGCGGACGGGATCGCCGTCAAAGGCGGGATCGGCGAACATGCGTGTCGCCGTTCCGGTGTAATCGATGATGTTGAAGGCGAGTTTGCCATAGTCCGGCCTGAGACGGGTGCCCCGTCCGATGATCTGCTTGAACTCGGGCATGGAGCCCACCACCCGCGCGAGCACGACGTTCTTGCAGGTCGGGGCGTCCACGCCGGTCGTCAGAAGCTGCGACGTCGTGAGGATGACCGGCGTCTGGGTCTCGACATCCTGAAACTTCGCCCTGTGCGCGCTACCCACATCGCCTTCGTCGGACGTCACGCGGCAAACGTAGTCAGGATGGTCCTTCACGAGATCGGTGTTCAGGGCGGCGAGCGCCTGCCGCATCTCAAGCGCGTGCTCCTGGTCGACGCAGAAGACGATGGTCTTGGCGAAGCGGTCGGTCTCGGCCATGAAGCCCGCGAGATGTTTCGCAATAGCCTGAGTTCGAGCCCGCAGCGCCACGACCCGCTCGAAGTCCCGCGTCGAGTATTCGGCGTCGGGGATCTCGCGACCATAGCGATCAAGTTCACCCCGCTTTGGTCGCCAGCCGGCAGCGTCGTAGTCCGATATGACGCGATGGACGCGATACGGGGCCAGGAAGCCGTCAGCGATGCCCTGCGCCAGGCTGTATTCATAAAGCGGATCGCCGAAATAGTTGTAGGTGTCGACGTTATCCTCTCGCCGCGGCGTCGCTGTCATTCCGATCTGGGTCGCAGGCTCGAACCACTCGAGGATTTCTCGCCAGTTGCTGTCGTCGCGCGCACTGCCACGATGGCATTCGTCAATGATGATGAGATCGAAGAAATCGCGCGCATACTCTCGGTAGAGGCCGGGACGGTTCTCGTCACGCGCGATGGACTGGTAGATCGCGAAATACATGTCGCGGCTCTTGACCGCCACGCCGCCAGCTATCTTGTGACGAGCGTCGCCAAACGGGCTGAAATCCTTTGCCATCGGATCGTCAACCAGGACGTTGCGATCAGCGAGAAACAGGATCTTCGGGTTCCGGTTGACGCCTTTGGAATTCCAGCGTGCTGACCAAAGCTTCCAGCAGATCTGGAAGGCGACGGCAGTCTTGCCCGCTCCGGTGCACAGTGTGAGCAGTGCCCGCTTCCTGCCCTGAAGTGCCGCCTGAACGGCCCGGTTCACAGCGATTTCCTGATAGTAGCGAAGGGGTTTGGCTCGGTCTGGAAACGTGGGCGTCAACAGCCGTTCGGCCACTTGGTCGTCGACAATGCCCTCGGCGCGGCGGAGCCGGGTCCAAAGGTCATCAGGTGCCGGGAAATCCGAAATCGTTCGCTCCACCCCGGCCGTGTAGTCGAACTCGACAATCTCGATCCCGTTGGTCGAATACGCAAACTGAAGCCCAAGGATCTCGGCATATTCCTTGGCTTGTTGAAGCCCCTCCGCAGCGTGCCGGTAGCGGGCTTTGGCCTCAACGACGGCGATCGGGAAATCCGGGTTATATCGGAGCAAGTAGTCAGAGCGTTTCTGCTTTCCACGACGAGCCTTGCCGCCAATGAAAACGACCCGGCCATCTGTAAAGGTTTTCTGTTCGTTGATTGCGTGCGGACGATTGTCCCAGCCAGCTGCCTGCAGCTTCGGGACCACGAATTTCCTGCAGGTATCCGCTTCATTCATGCGCAATCTACTTCGCCCAGTTTCGACATGCCATCGCGCGGCAAACGGCTTGTCAAAGAACCCGGTTCAGTTCAACGCACAATTCTTTGGTTTAGCTGCTCTTTCGCCTGACAATCGCCCTGTGAGGCTACAGCGTGGAATATGGCTTCCGCAAGCCTTATTCAGCTTCGGGCAGCAGGGTCTTAACTTGTTTCGACCAATCTTCCGGGATCTGCCCTCGTAACGCTTCCAAGGTCAAATCACGCGGCTGGCGGCCATCGAGGATTGTCTCGACCAGGTCAGGGGCGAGCTGGGCGAGCCGCATCGTTCTGGTCAGATACGGCGCGGCGATCCCCTCGCGCTCGGCCAGTTCGGCGATGGTGGCGAACTCCCCCGACTCCAGCATCCTCTTCCAGCGGAAAGCGCGGGCCAGCGCCTTGACCAGCGTGTTGTCTGTCCGCGACGGCTGGGCTGCACCATCTGGCAATCTCATTTCCTTCCGCCCACCACGCTTCACGATGCGGAACGGGACATGCAGCGTCACGGTTTCGGGGATCGGAGCCCCGCGAGTCATGCCGCTTCTCCGACGCGGCCGGCCAGCATCTCGCGAGCCAGACCTCCGAGCCCGTCGACGCGGAGGCGCACGTTCAGCCCCTCCGTGCCGATGTCCACGCGCTCGACCAGCAGCGCGACGATGCGCGCCTGCTCGGC
>JAUIBM010000426.1 GCA_030428345.1 Alphaproteobacteria bacterium
GTCCGTCATGCGCAGCTCGCGCGAGACGGGGTCGAACTTGAAGATGAACTCCGAGCCGATGGCGATCTCGCCGTGCAGTATGGCGACGAGGTCTGGCTGTCGCCGCTGGTCGACCGTATCCACAAATTTGACGCGAACGGAATTGCCCTGTGAGCGGACGCCTTGTCGGAAAGACGGCGCTGATAACCGGGGCCGCGCGCGGCATCGGCAAGGCCTTTGCGCTGGCTTACGCCCGCGAGGGCGCGCGCGTTGCGATCGCCGATATCGACCTGCCGGCAGCGGAACGCTGCGCCGCGGAAGTCGGCGCCGGGGCCATTGCGATAGCGCTTGACGTCTCCAGCCAGGACTCGATCGACAGCGCCGTCGACGCCTGCACCAATCAAGTGGGCGGCATCGACATCCTCGTCAACAATGCCGCGCTGTTCGACCTCGCCCCGATCGTCGAGATATCCCGGGCGAGCTATGACCGCCTGTTCTCGGTCAATGTCGCCGGAACGCTGTTTACCCTCCAGGCCGTCGCAAGATCGATGATCGAACGGGGGCGCGGCGGCAAGATCATCAATATGGCGAGCCAGGCCGGCCGCAGGGGCGAGGCGCTGGTCGGCGTCTATTGCGCGACCAAGGCGGCTGTCATCTCAATCACCCAATCGGCGGGTCTCGACCTCATTCGGCACGGTATCAATGTCAATGCGATCGCACCGGGCGTGGTTGAAGGCGAGCATTGGAAAGGCGTGGACGCGCTGTTTGCCAAATACGAAAACCGCCAGCCTGGCGAGAAGATGCGACTTGTCGGAGAGGCGGTTCCTTTCGGCAGGATGGGGCGCGCGGAGGATCTCACGGGAATGGCCGTGTTCCTCGCCAGCGCGGAAGCCGACTACATCGTTGCCCAGACATACAATGTCGACGGCGGCAACTGGATGAATTGAGGCAGTCGGGAAAAGCAATGGCGATCAAGCTGTGTGAAGCCGCCCTCGATGCAATAAAGGCCAAAGCTGCGGTGCCGGCCTATGACCGCTCGCAACTCAAGGCAGGCATATTGCATTTCGGCGTCGGCAATTTCCATCGCGCCCACCAGGCGGTCTATCTGGACGATCTGTTCAACATGGGCAGGGATCACGACTGGGCGATCATCGGCGCCGGCGTGATGGCGTTCGATGCGCGCATGCGCGAGTTGCTGGCCGGGCAGGATTTCCTGACGACGATCGTCGAGCAGGAGGCGGAAAGCAGTTCGGCTCGGGTAACCGGCCCGATGATCGACTTTCTCGCGCCCGGAGACCGGGTGGGCATTCTGGCGCGTCTTGCCGACCCGGCGATCCGCATCGTCTCGCTCACCATTACCGAGGGCGGCTATTTCATCGATCCGGCGACAGGCCGGTTCAACCCCGAGCACCCGGCGATTGCCAAAGACGGCGAGACCCCGCATGAGCCGCAGACCGTTTTCGGGCTCATCGTCGAGGGGCTGCGCTTGCGGCGCGAGGCGGGCGTCGGTCCCTTCACGGTGATGTCCTGCGACAACATTCCCCATAACGGGGCGGTGGCGCGCAGCGCGGTGGTCGGCCTGGCTAATCTCAGCGATGTCGGGCTGGCGTCGTGGATATCCTCCGAGGTGACCTTCCCGAACGCGATGGTGGACCGCATCACCCCGGCGACGGGCGAACGCGAAAAGCGCTTGTGCGCGCAGGATTACGGCATCGAGGACGAATGGCCGGCCTTCTGCGAGGGGTTCCGGCAATGGGTGCTCGAGGACAAGTTCTGCGCAGGACGGCCCGGTCTCGAACACGCCGGCGTGCAGTTCGTCGAGGACGTGACGCCCTACGAACACATGAAAATCCGGATTCTCAATGGCGGGCACGCGATCATCGCTTATCCGGCGGGCTTGATGGATATTCATTTCGTACATGAGGCGATGGAGAATGATCTGGTCCGCGCCTTCCTGCAAAAGGTGGAGCGCGAGGAGATCCTTCCGGTCCTGCCGCCCGTTCCGGGCATCGAACTGGACGCCTATTTCGCGCTGGTGAGCCGGCGGTTCGCCAATCCGAAGATTGGCGACACGGTGCGCCGGCTGTGCCTGGACGGCTCGAACCGGCAGCCGAAATTCATCGTCCCCTCGGTCGCGGACAGTCTCGCCGCGGGCGGCCCGATCGAAGGTCTGGCGCTGGAAAGCGCCCTGTGGTGCCGCTATTGCCACGGCACGACGGATTCCGGGCAGGTGATCGAACCCAATGATCCCAACTGGCCCCGCCTGCAGGTCCAGGCGATACAGGCGAAATCGGAACCCGACGCCTGGCTGGCGATGAGCGACATTTATGGCGATGTCGGCGCCGATCCCGCGTTCCGCGAGGCTTTCGCGCGTTGGCTGGGTGCTCTCTGGCGCGACGGCGCGAAAGCGACGCTGAAAGCCTATCTGGACGAGTGATGGCGCGGGCGACAAAGTTCAGACCGGCTGGGTCCCGTGGGTCGCATGCGTGACCCCGGGGCCGTGAACTTCCTCGTCATTTTCGATTGCGACGGGGTTCTCGTCGACAGCGAGCCGATATCGATCGCCGTCCTGACCGAGGCGATCGCCGCGGCGGGGGGCGCGATCAGCGAGCAAACCGCCTATCGCCGGTTTCTCGGGCGCTCCATGGCGACGATCGTGCAGGATCTGCGCGACGAATTCTCCCTGGCGCTCTCCTCCGATCAACTGACGCAAATGCGTTTGCGCTTGCATGAACGCTTCGAGGCCGAACTTCGGCCGGTTGCGGGCGTCGCCGAAGCACTGAAGGCGATACCGGCGCGCTATTGCGTCGCTTCCTCCAGCCAGCCGGAACGCATTCGCCATTCATTGCGCGTGACGGGACTACTGGAAAGTTTCGAACCGGCGATCTACAGTTCCACCATGGTCGTTCATGGCAAGCCCGCGCCTGATCTATTCCTGCATGCGGCTGCGGCGATGCAGGTCGTCCCGCAGCGCTGCATCGTCGTGGAGGACAGTCCGGCCGGAATTCAGGCGGCAAAGGCGGCTGGAATGGCGGTTCTGGCGTTTACAGGCGGATCGCATGCCGGGGCATGCGGTCTGGCGGACAATGTGGCCGCCCTTGGTCCGGACGCCGTTTTCGATGACATGCGGGAGTTGCCGGAACTGGTCGGACAGATGACGGCAAGGGTCGAACGGCTCTGATGCGCGACCTGGTTTGCGCCGTCGATGTTGGGACGGGCAGCGCCCGCGCCGGCATATTCGACCGTCAGGGCCTGATGCTCGGACGGGCGGAACATCCCATCGCCATGCACCGGCCCGGAGCCGGGCATGCCGAACACGATTCCGAGGACATCTGGCGCGCCGTCTGCGAGGCGGTGAAGACCGTGCGCGGCATTGCGGAGGCGCAGGCGGACCGGATCGCCGGAATCGGCTTCGACGCCACCTGTTCCCTGGTGGTGCGGGGGCGCAAGGGCGAACCGGTGTGCGTGTCGACCAGCGGCGATCCGCGCTGGGACACCCTCGTATGGCTCGACCACCGCGCCCTGGGCGAGGCCGATGAGATTACCGCGAACGGTCACAGGGTGCTGAACCACGTTGGCGGAGTGATGTCGCCGGAAATGCAGACGCCCAAGCTGCTCTGGCTGAAACGCAACATGCCGGAAGCCTGGGCAAATGCGGGGC
>JAUIBM010000427.1 GCA_030428345.1 Alphaproteobacteria bacterium
TCATGGTGAAAACAAGAATTCCGGGAGGGACGTCTGCCGATTCTGGAATACCGATGTCCCAACCCAAAAAATACACCGCCGTACCCGATGCCGCTCCAACACCTCCGGTCACGAGCATTGCTACGAAAACGAACAGCACACTCATGCCCCAATTCCCGTAAAAGCTGTCCAGATCGTTGTGGGTGTCAAACCGTGCCGAGCCGAATTTCAGATGGCGGCCGATATAATTGGTCGACAGGCGCGAGCCGATCGGAGCGAGGATGCCTGCCGAGAAGATCGCCGCAAAAGGCATGGCGACAAACACCCCGAAAGCCCCCCAATAGGTGCCGCCAAAGGAGAGGCGGACATTGCGGTAGGTCGTCATGCGGGCGTTGAAGCTCATCGACTTGTTGATCAGCCACGGAAAGGCGATCAGGTACGGAACAACCAAAAATCCGAACAGCGGACTGACAAAATTGGCCAGGATCGAATAGACGGCCAGAAAGCCGACGACGATGATGCGCCCGATCAGGATCTGCTTCGGCCTGGCGTGATACTCGAAATTGTGCCCGTCCAGCCAGGTATTGCCATAGAAATAACGCAGCCGCCGCACCTTGGCCCAGGCGGTGTAGATGACGATCGTCACGATCGACAACAGCAGATTGACGATCCAGATCCCGAAATATTCGCCCGCCTTGCCGGTGAATTCAAACGGCAGGGTGCGCTCCTGCATCGCGGCCGGCGCCGCCTCCATCGTTCCATCCATTGCCTTACCCCGCCATCGACGCCGCTCCGGCGCCCGCCTGCCCCATGCAACCCAGAATAGATTTGCCCCTTACTGGCGGCAAGCGCGCAATTGCCCTTGTTTCGCCAAAATCCGGGCAGCAAATGCCGCTCGCCCTGCCCCGTTTCCGGTGGCAATCTGGTATCATCGCAATGACCTGCATCCCCACTGGTTCGCCCGTCGCTCTGCCCGAGCCGTCAACCCGCGTTTCGAGGGTCGACTTGGGTGCGCTTGTCGGCGTATTCGGCTTTTCCGTGATCGTTCTGGTCGAGCTCTTCGGCACGCTGGCCACGCTCGGCTGGGCCACGACCAATTGGCTCTCGCTCGGTACAACCGGCATCGAGGCCATGGCGGGGCTCGCAGCGCCCGTCGCGCTTTGGGCGAGTTTCGTGATCGTGCGCTTTGCCTGGCGCGCGGAAACCAATCCCGCCTGGGCCGAATCGAACGCGGACAGCTGAATTCCGCGCCGCTATTGCGCCTCGCGGGCCAATTGCCGCGTGAAAGCGACGGCCTGGCGCTCGCAGCCGCTGGCGATGAACCAGCCGAGCACGTCGAGCGGGTTCTTCTGGTTGACGCTTTGCGGCAGCATCTTCACCTCGATGCTGGCGAAGTCCTTGTCCGCCTGCACCGCCAGCTTGCTGGCGCCGATAGACATTTGAGCCGGAAGCGCAAATTTCGCCTCTCCCGATCTCCAGACGATGTCGGCCGCGGCGGGCTTGTCGTCGACCTTCACGGACAGGCTGATCGCGTTCTTCGGATCCCTGCGTCCGAGCACGATCTCGCCGTCGCGCGAGCAGCCCGGCCCCGATTGATGCACCGACAGTACCCAGGGATCGTCCAGTCCCTCGGGCTTGGGCCTGCCGCTGAAGCTGCGCGAGACGCCGAGCGACTCGTTGCGCTTGTGCTCCCCGGCGAGCAAGCCGGCGATCTTCGAAAGGGTGGAGCGCTTTTCCTCCTGCGCCGCCTTGTCGGCGGGAGCAGAGGTCTCGACCGCGTCCTCCGTCACCACCACATCGGCCGGGCCGGGAATGGCTGCGACGCTGCCGTCCTCTCCCAGCAGCGTCACCACCGAGCCCGCGGCCACGGTGAGCCGGTCGCCGACGCCGAGCACCTTGCCCGGCGGGAAATCGTCGGAGGGCGGCTCGGCCGAGACAATGGCGTACTGGCTGCCCGCAAAGGAGGGAGCGGCCCAGCATAGCGCCGCCAGGAGGCAAAGCGACCCCGCCCGAAACGAGGCAAACCGAATGCGCCAAACGCTCATCGTCCATGCTCCTGTTTCAACGCCGCACCGGATACCGGCATGCCATATGCCTGCTGACGGGCGACCTTGCTACTTTCCACTCAGTCGTATTGCCGGCCCGATCTCGCCATCGGCGAGCCTTTGCCTGTGGAACGCAATGAGCCGGTCGCCGGGATATTGCTCGCTCAACTGCTCGAAAGCGTCTTGCGCGCGCGCGTCAGACGCCGCGAGCAAGGCGTAGGCCTCACCATAAGCCTGCGCCAGTGTCCGACTTTCGGGCGAACAATTCAATGCCTCGAATGTCTCAACGCCTTCATTCTTGCCTTTCAGGTACAGCGTGCCGGAGGGCCGCAGCACATGACCATTGGCATTGCCCGCCACCGCGCCGCTGATGCAGTTGCAGGTCCCGATATATTTGTTCGCCCCTTCCAGCCGGGCGGCGGTGTTTACCGTGTCGCCGATGGCGGTGTAGTCGAAGAACCGCTTGCCGCCGAAATTGCCGACGATCGCCGGTCCGCAATGCACGCCGATCCGTGTCACCCCCATGGCGACGCCGCGCTGGCGCATCTCCTGCTGGAACGCGCCGGAGAACCGCTCCACCGCCAGCGCCAGCGCCACCGCGCGCTCGTTCTGGTCCGCCTGTTCGGCCGGTGCGCCGAAAAATCCGACGACTGCGTCGCCGATCACCTTGTCGATGGTCGCACCGTGCTCGACGAAAAGGTCGCACACCCGGTCCAGATAGGAATTGAGCACATCGGCCAATTGCTCGGGCGGCAGATGCTCGCTGAAATGGGTGAAGCCCTCCAGGTCGGTGAAGACGCAGGTGACCGTGCGCCGCTCCCCGCCCAGGCGCAGCGATCCGGGATCGCGCACCAGCGCGTCGACCACCGCCGGGCTGACATATTGCGAAAAGGCCCGCTGCACGAAGGCGCGCTCGGCCTGGTCGCGCCGCCAGGCCATGAAGGCCGTGACCGCGGAAAGCCCCGCCACCAGCAGCGAGGGGGCGACCAGCGGCACGATGATTGCGTATTGCGCGAAGGCGAAGGCCGCGCAGCCCCACAGCACGGCAAGGACCGCCATGGTCGCCAGCGGCTTGTAGATCACCGGCATCGGCCGCCAGGACAGCCAGATCGCCGCCGCCCCGCCCACCAGCAGCAGCGCCACGCCGGCCAGCGGGCCGAGCGTGCGCACCTGATCGCCCGAGATCAACCGCGCCAGGGCATGGGCGTGGATCACCACGCCGGGCAAGGTGCCGGCCTGCACGCCATTGAGCACGATGAACGGCGTGGCGTGGCGGTCCTCAAGCGGCAGGTCGACGCCGATCAGCACGTATTTGTCAGAGAACCAGCTTGCCGGGGCGGCCATGGCCAGCTTCGCCGGATAGACCGGGAACTTGTAGGGCTCGGCATTGGCGGTGCGGTAATAGACCATCTCGGCCTCCTCGCGCCCGCGCACGACACCCCCCGCCTCGGCCAACGCGGCGGAAAAGCCCGATTGCCACTGGCCGTCCTTCTCGCGCCCGGCAAAGGCGCCGCGCACCACCCCGTCCAGCGGATCGCGCGACAGCGCGGCGAGCCCCCTGCCCGCCGTGGGCGCGAAGGCCGAGAGATAGTCGAGCTGCTTCTTCGACAG
>JAUIBM010000428.1 GCA_030428345.1 Alphaproteobacteria bacterium
AAGCTGGGATGGCCGGTCGCATTGCCGAGATTCAGCAGGCGTCCCTCGGAAAGCAGGATCATGCGATTTCCCTTGGGAAATTCGATCATGTCGACCTGTGGCTTGATGTTGGTCCATTTCAGGTTCTTGAGCGCGGCTACCTGAATCTCATTGTCGAAATGGCCGATATTGCCGACGATGGCCATGTCCTTCATCTCGCGCATGTGGTCCATGCGGATGACGTCCTTGTTGCCGGTGGTCGTGACGAAGATGTCGGCGGTCGAGACGACATCCTCGAGCTGGACCACCTCGAAGCCGTCCATTGCCGCCTGGAGCGCGCAGATCGGATCGATCTCGGTGACCTTGACGCGCGCACCGGCGCCGCGAAGCGACTGCGCCGATCCCTTGCCGACATCCCCATAGCCGCAGACGACGGCGACCTTGCCGGCCATCATGACGTCGGTGGCGCGGCGAATGCCGTCGACCAGCGATTCCTTGCAGCCATATTTGTTGTCGAACTTCGACTTGGTTACCGAATCGTTAACATTGATGGCCGGGAAGGGCAGCATGTCCTTCTTCTGCAGCTGGTACAGCCGGTTGACGCCGGTGGTCGTCTCCTCGGTGACGCCCTTGATGGCGTGACGCTGCTTGACGAACCAGCCGGGGCTTGCCGCCATGCGCTTCCTGATCTGCGCGAACAGGAATTCCTCTTCCTCCGATGCCGGCTTGGAAAGCACGTCCTCGCCTTCCTCGGCGCGCGCACCCAGCAGGATATACATCGTGGCGTCGCCGCCATCGTCGAGGATCATGTTGGAAAGGCCGCCATCGGGCCACTGGAATATCTGGTCGGTATAGGTCCAGTACTCCTCCAGCGATTCGCCCTTGACGGCATAGACGGGCGTCCCGCTCGCCGCGATCGCCGCGGCCGCGTGGTCCTGCGTCGAGAAGATGTTGCACGAGGCCCAGCGCACATCCGCGCCGAGCGCCTTGAGCGTCTCGATCAGCACGGCGGTCTGGATCGTCATGTGCAGCGAACCGGAAATGCGCGCGCCCTTCAGCGGCTGGCTCGGGCCGAACTCCTCGCGCGAGGCCATCAGGCCCGGCATTTCGGTTTCCGCGATTTCGATTTCCTTGCGGCCATATTCGGCCAGTCCGATGTCCTTAACGGCGTAGTCGGTCATTGTCTCACCATCTTCCATGATTGGATTTGCCGGCTTCGCGCCGGCCGCACTGCCTGCCGGGTCGGGTTCGGGCGCGCGCAAGCGGGCCGGAAACTGCGTCCGGTGGTTCTGGCGGGCTGTCTATCAGCAAAGCAGGTCGCTGACAACACGATATAAAGACATCTTTATGTGGTGTGGTCCGGTGTCGCGGACGCCTATTCGCCCTCGTCGAACTTGCGCTCGATCAGGGACTGGAGCGCCGCCAGCGCTTCCCCCGCCTGCGGGCCGCTGACCGAGACGTGGATTTCCGAGCCCGTCGCGGCGGCCAGCATCATCAGTCCCATGATCGAGGTGCCGCCGACGACATGCCCATCCCTGGAGACGCGGACCACGGCGTCGAAGCGCTCGGCGCATTGGACGAATTTCGCGGAAGCGCGGGCATGCAGGCCGCGCTTGTTGCAGATCTTGAGTACTTTGTGCTGCTCGCTCATGCGTCTCGGATTTCAGGAGCCCTGCAACAGGCGGCTCGCCACATTGATGTATTTGCGGCCGGATTCCTGCGCATCGTTGAGCGCACCGTCCATGTTGTTCTCGGTGCGCACGCTGGCGAGCTTGATCAACATGGGAAGATTGACGCCAGCGACAACCTCCACCGTTCCCGCCTGCATCACCGAGATCGAGAGATTGGAGGGCGTGCCGCCGAACATGTCGGTCAGGATGATGACCCCCGAGCCGTCATTGACCTCGGCGACCGCGTCGAGAATGTCCTGTCGCCGCCGCTCCATATCGTCATCGGGACCGATGGCGATGGTGGCGATCCGCTCCTGCGGCCCGACAACATGTTCCAGGGCCAGTCGGAACTCCTTCGCGAGTTGGCCGTGGGTGACGAGCACAAGTCCGATCATCTGCATTCCCGTTAGAAATGGGCGGTTTACCGGTCCTGTCGGCGACGACCTCGTCCCGCGCCGACCCGCCGCTCAAGGGACGGCCATTCTGGCGGGAAATTCCCGCGATGCAAGAGCAAAACTCCGGGCCATAGCGAAGCATTTTGAAAGCCCGAAAGCCGCCCGGAGGTCATGAATTGTCCCGGCAAGATGCTGCATCCCGCGCCATCTGCGCCAATGTCGCCATGACGATGCGGATGGATTGCGCCTCATGCCGCATGGGAACTTCCACCATCGGCAATTCCACGCCGGCGAGTTGCACGCTGCGCGGCGGCGGCATCCGCTCGATGCGCCCGTCGTCGACGATCCGGGCGACGAGCGCGAGCCGGCAGCGCTCGCGATGGGCGATGGGCGAAATGCCAAAGCCGCGGATCTCGACCTTGCCGGCGATCGCGGCGGGGACCCTCGCCCAGAGCGCGCCGTCCGCCGCTTCGAGGATCGCCCTGTCGTCGCAAATTAAATGCGCCTCGATGCCTCGCCGCTCCGCCATCTCCAACAGGCCCAGCGCCAGCGATGTCTTGCCTCTGCCCGAGGCGCCCTCGATCAGGATGCCGAGACCGCCCAAGGCCACGGCGCAGGCGTGAATGGTCGAGCCGTCCTCGCTCACTTCTGCGCCGCGGCGGCGGGCAGGCGGACGACGAACCGTGCGCCAGTCTCCGGCGGGGATCGGTTTTCCGCCGTCAGGCTGCCGCCATGCGCCTCCATGATCTGGCGCGAGATCGACAGGCCGAGGCCCGAATTCTGGCCGAAGGCCTCCTCGTCGGGCCGGTCCGTGTAGAAGCGCTCGAAAATCCGCTCGATCTTTTCGGCCCGAATACCCGGACCGTTGTCTTCCACCACGATCTCGACCATCGCGCCGATGCGCCGCATGGCGATCTCGATCCGCCCCGTCCCGTCCGGCACGAAGGATCGCGCATTGTCGACCAGATTGTTGATCACCTGCCCGAGGCGGCTGTCATGGCCGGAAACCGAATAGGCCTCGCCCGGCTTGGGCGCCTTGGCGATCTTCAGGTCGATCGTGACGTTCTTGCCGTCGTGCGGCACGATGCGACGCATGTTGACGACGTTTTCCACCAGCTCGCGCAGATCGACCTGGCGGGAATCCTCGCGCGCCAGCTCCGCGTCGAGCCGCGAGGCGTCGGAAATGTCGGTGATCAGCCGGTCCAGCCGCCGCACATCGTGCTGGATGATCTCCATCAGCCGGTTTCGCGACACGTCGTTGCGCGCCAGCGGAAGCGTCTCGACCGCGCTGCGCAGCGAGGTAAGCGGGTTTTTCAGCTCGTGGCTGACATCAGCGGCGAAACTCTCGATCGATTCGATGCGGGCATAGAGCGCATCGGTCATCTGCCGCAGGGTTTGCGACAGATTGCCGATCTCGTCTCCTCGGTCGGAGAAATCGGGGATCTCGACCCGGGACTTGACGCCGCGCCGCACGCGCACCGCCGCGTCCGCCAGCTTGCGCAGCGGGTTGGCGATGGTGCTGGCAAGCAGGATCGAGAGCACGGTGATGACGATCGCCGCGACCAGGAA
>JAUIBM010000429.1 GCA_030428345.1 Alphaproteobacteria bacterium
AAACGATCGCCTTCCTGCCGGAAATGCCCAAATCCATCGGTATTTGCGCCCCCTCGCGCTCTGCCAGAAACGGCTGCTCGTCACAACCTTGTCATGTGAATCGGGCTTTAGATGCCTTGGCCCAGCATATCGACTGGCGGGAACTCATGAAACCGAAACATTTCAGAACCCTGTTTCTTTCCGACGTCCACCTCGGCACGGCAGGTTGCCAGGCGGAGATGCTGATCGACTTCCTGCGGGACCACGACGCCGAGAAGATCTATCTCGTCGGCGACATCGTCGACGGATGGCGGCTGAAGCGCGGCTGGTACTGGCCGCAGGCCCATAACGACGTGGTGCAGAAGCTGCTTCGCAAGGGACGCAAGGGCTCGGAGATCATCTACATTCCGGGCAATCACGACGAGTTCCTGCGCGATTTCCTGGGCACACATTTCGGCGGCGTCGATGTGCGCGACCGCGACATGCATGAGACCGCGGACGGACGGAAACTGCTCGTGATCCATGGCGACCAGTTCGACGTGGTCGTGCGCCACGCCAGGTGGCTGGCGCATTTCGGCGACTGGGCCTATGTGGCGGCGCTGCGCGGCAATATTCTCGTAAACGCCGTGCGCCGCCGGCTCGGCTTTCCCTACTGGTCGCTTTCCAAATGGGCCAAGCTCAAGGTGAAGGAAGCGGTCAACTTCATTGGCGAGTTCGAGCAGGCATTGTCGGGCGAGGCGGCGCGCGTCGGCGCCGACGGCGTCGTTTGCGGCCACATCCACCATGCGGTCATCGGCAAGCGCGCCGGCATCGAATACATCAATACCGGCGACTGGGTCGAAAGCTGCACGGCCGTCGTCGAGAACCACGACGGCACGCTGGAACTGATCGACTGGGCCGAGCACACGCGCCGCGCCAAGCGGCAAGCCGCCGGCCCACTGATGATCGAGTCCCGGAGCGAGGAACTGGCGCCGCAACGCGATCCCGCCGAAGCCGCCTGATGCGCATATTGCTGGTGACGGATGCCTGGCGCCCGCAGGTCAACGGCGTCGTGCGCACGCTCGAGGAGGTGATGGAGCGCATCACGGCCGCGGGCCACGAGTTGCGGCTGATCTCGCCCAATGACTATGTCACCTTTCCCATGCCTTCCTACCCGGAAATCAAGCTGTCGCTGGTGCATTCGCGTTCGATCCGCAAGGTGCTGCGCGACTTCAATCCCGATCAGGTTCACATTGCCACGGAAGGGCCGATCGGGATTGCCGCGCGCTCCGCTTGCCTGAAGGAAAAGCGCGCCTTTACAACGAGCTATCACACCCGGTTCCCGGAATATCTGAGGACGCGCCTGCCGGTTCCACTCGCCTGGAGCTATGCTTGGCTGCGCCGTTTCCACAATTCCGGCGTCGCCTGCCTGGTGGCCACGAAGAGCATCGCCGACGAACTCGCCTCGCGCGGGTTCAAGACCATCGTGCCGTGGTCGCGGGGCGTCGACCATGATTTGTTCCGCCCGCGCCCGCAGGACGATCTTGCCGCGGAACTGGGCTGGAAGCGGCCGGTGTTCATGAATGTCGGTCGGGTCTCGGTGGAGAAGAACCTGGAGGCGTTTCTGCGGCTCGATTTGCCCGGAACTAAGGTCATCGTCGGCGACGGTCCGGCGCTCCCGGCGCTCCGGCGACAATTCGCCGATGCGGTTTTCGTCGGCTCGCATGTCGGCGAGGAACTCGCGCGCTATTACGCGGCCGGCGATGTCTTCGTGTTTCCCAGCCTCACCGACACCTTCGGCAATGTGCTGCTGGAAGCGCTGGCTTGCGGCGTTCCGGTCGCCGCGTTTCCCGTGCCCGGTCCGCTCGACGTGATCGGCGGCAGCAATGCCGGCGTGCTCGATGCGGATCTGCGCAAGGCCGCGCTGGCCGCGCTCGGAATTCCGCGCGAGAACGCCCTGGCGCATGCGCAGCGCTACACATGGGAAGAATGCGTCCGCATCTTCCTGGAGGCGGGCCAACGCTGCCAGATTGCCGACGCCGGCGCTTGACGCGGATCGGGTCGGCGTGAAAAGGCTTGCGCGGCCGCTGCAGGATACGGTTCGCGGTCGCCTTCAAGATGAGACCCGCGCCATGACCGCTCCCCAAGACACTCCGCCCGGCATCCGGCAGATCCGCGAGGCCGCCGAAAGGCTGAAGGGCAGGGCGATCCGAACGCCGCTGCTGCGATCGGGCTGGCTGGACGAGTTGACCGGCGCGAAGGTCTTCCTGAAGCCGGAATGCCTGCAATTGACCGGTTCCTTCAAGTTTCGCGGCGCCTTCAACGCGGCGAGCGCCCTTCCGGAGGGGGTTCGCAAGGCGGGTCTCGTTGCATGCTCCTCGGGCAATCACGCCCAGGGCGTGGCGGAGGCGGCGCGGCTGCTCGGCGTTCCCGCGACCATCGTCATGCCTGCCGACGCCCCCGCCATCAAGCTTGCCCGCACCCGGCGCTCCGGCGCCACGATCGTGACCTATGATCGCGAAAACGAGGATCGCGACGCCATCGCCGCGCGGATCGTCGAGGAGTCCGGGGCGAACTTCATCCATCCCTACGAGAACCCGTTCGTGATCGCCGGGCAGGGGACCTGCGGGCTCGAAGCCGCCGAGGATATCATCGCTGCCGGCAAGAGCCTTGACCGCGTGCTGGTCTGCACCGGCGGCGGCGGCCTGACCGCGGGCGTCGCGATCGCCACGCAGGAATACTTTCCGGACGCGCAGGTCCACAGCGTCGAGCCGGAGGGGTTTGACGATCATCGCCGGTCGCTGGTGGCTGGCACGCGGCTCGGCAATGAGCGCAAGGGCGGATCGGCCTGCGATGCGCTGCTGTCGGAGATGCCGGGCGCGCTGACCTTTTCGGTCAATGCGGGGCGCCTGCGCTCTGGCCTTGCGGTCAGCGATTCAGAGGCTTTCGCGGCAATGCGCGTGGCCTTCGAGGAATTCAAGCTGGTGGCCGAGCCGGGCGGGGCGGTCGCGCTGGCGGCGCTGCTGGCGGCGGGGCGCAGCTTTGCCGGAGAGACGGTTCTGTGCCTGATTTCCGGCGGCAATGTCGATCCGGCGTTCTTCGCGCAGGTGCTGGAAGAGAGGATGTGACCGTCCCCGGTCCCGCCGGGGCGCGCCCGCCATTCGCCTTCGCCACGCGAATGGCGCTGGTCTATTCGCTCTATTTTGCCTTCACCGGGCTTTTCCTGCCCTATTTTCCGCTATGGCTGAAGGAGCGAGGCCTCGACTCCAGCCAGATCGGCATCGTGCTTTCTCTGCCGCTGCTGGTGCGCATTTTGACATCCGGGCAGATTTCGGCCTTCGCCGATCGCACCTCGGATCGCGCCAATGTCCTGATTGCGTTGTTTGTCGGCGCGGCCGCCAGCGTCGCGGTCTTTCCGCTGGTCGCCGGCTTCTGGCCGATCCTTGCGATCACGCTCGTCATGGCGGTGTTCAACCATCCGATCCAGCCGGTGGTCGATTCCGTCACGCTGTCCGGCGTGCGCCGCTTCGGGGTGGATTACGGCCGCATCCGGCTCTGGGGTTCGGTGGTTTTCATTGCGGTCAACCTGATCGGGGGCGCGCTTCTCGGCGGCGCCGGCATAAGCGCGGTGATGGTCAT
>JAUIBM010000430.1 GCA_030428345.1 Alphaproteobacteria bacterium
GATGATTTCTCCTGAAAAAACCGCATGAATTCACCCTGCGCGCCAAAGCACGCAAGAAAAAACCCATGTTGATCTTGTTGTCGATGCGCCTCGTCGAAGCGCAGCATTCACACGGACGTGATGCGTGATGTATAAATCATTTCGTACAAGGTAAGGTTCCGTCCGGCCGCATGATTATTTTCTGGAGGCTGCGATGGCGCTATCTCGCGGGCCGGCTCCGGGCTATTATGCCGTAACGGCAGATTTGCCAGGAAGGTCGGAGCGGGCGACGGGATTTCATGGACGAATATCTTGGCAGTGACGCGCAGGTTCGGGTTCAGGCAAGAGTCGCCGCGCTGGCCGCGTGGATCGAGGCGACCCCCGGCGCGGTGAACGGCGTGCGTCTGCTCGCCACCGACAATCCGGAGGTGCTCGGCTGGCCGGTCATCTTCCATCACCTTGGCGAGGATGGGCTGTTCGGCTTTCGCGTCGTGACCGGCGACGAAATGGCGCGTATCGGCGATCGCGTCGGCGCCGAGGGCTATCACCTCGTCCATTGGCAGGTGTTCCTGGGCGAGCCGGAGGAGGTCTCTCCGCGAGTGGCGGGAGTGCTGGCGCAAGGGCTTCCCGCGGGCTATTGCGTGCTGGGCGAAGAGGCCTGCTCGGAACCCGTGATGGTGGATGCGGCGCGCAGGCTCATGGTCGAGTGCGGCATCAGC
The DNA here is from genome assembly GCA_030428345.1 of Alphaproteobacteria bacterium. Taxonomy (GTDB): domain Bacteria; phylum Pseudomonadota; class Alphaproteobacteria; order Rhizobiales; family Rhizobiaceae; genus BOKV01. The sequence goes on from JAUIBM010000430.1 coordinate 699, forward strand.
CCGTTTCCAATGTCGGTGCTGCTCGGGCGGCGCGGACCTTGCAACCTGACGCTGATTGTCGATGCAGAGGCCAAACTGGCGGCCTGCGCGTTCTGCTACTTTCCCTATGGGCCGCACAGTGCATGGCATCGCCATGCCTGGGGAGGGCTGGTCGCCGTCTCGTCCGCGCATCGCGGCAGGGGTCTCGGGACGCTGGTGAACGCACTGATGGCAAGGGCCGCCTTCGAGAAACTGGGCGCTCGGGGGCTGCAGGAATATATCAGCGCAGACAACGCCGCTTCGCGAGCCATGGTCGAGCGCTGCGGACTGTCACACGATGGGGACAGCTTCGCCTGCGTGGCGAGCCGGGCGGCCGCAAAATTCACGCGATAGGCCGGCTCAACCCATCGCCTTGAGCAAGGGTGTCGGCGAGCGCTCGAACACCTCGTCCGGCACGAAGAAATCCGCCGCCAGTTCCTTTGCGTCGGGATGCTGATAGGGCGAGAAATCGGTGACGCCCTCCTCGCGCAGCACTTCCTCGTCGATGAAGAAATTGCCGGTGCACTGCTTGGGATCGCGCGTCAGGATCGCATGAGCGGCGTCGGCCATGATCTGCGGGCTGCGGCTGATCTTCGCCAGCGCGTCGCCGCCCAGCAGATTGCGCACCGCCGCCGTATCGATCGCGGTCAAAGGCCAGAGCGCGTTGACGCCGATGCCGTCCCCGCGGAACTCCTCGGCCATGCCCAGCACGCACATCGACATGCCGAACTTGGCCATGGTGTAGGCGGTGTGGCGGGCGAACCACTTCGCCTTCATGTCGAGCGGCGGCGACAGGTTGAGGATATGCGGGCGGTCGGACTTCTTCAGGTGGGGAATCGTCTTCTGGCTGACGAGATAGGTGCCGCGCGTGTTGATCTGGTGCATCAGGTCAAAGCGCTTCATGTCGGTCGCCAGCGTGCCGGTAAGCTGGATGGCGCTTGCGTTGTTGACCGTCACGTCGATGCCGCCGAAGGTCTCGACGGTCTTTGCCACCGCCGCCTCGACCTGGTCCTCGAACCGGATGTCGCAAAGCAGCGGCAGGGCCCGCCCGCCGGCCTTCTCGATTTCCTCGGCGGCCGAATGGATCGTGCCGGGCAGCTTCGGATTGGGGTCGGAAGTCTTGGCGGCGATGGCGACATTGGCCCCGTCGGCCGCCGCGCGAAGCGCGATCGCAAGCCCGATGCCCCGGCTGCCGCCCGAAATGAAAAGCGTCCTGCCCTTCAGCGTCATCGATCTACTCCCGTTTCAACACGCAGACATTGGCGATCCGCTCCACCTGCAGCATTCCGGCAGCGCTGACAAGGCTCCAGAATTCGGCCTCGGTGCGATTGTTTTCCTCGAAAATGGCCGGATGAATTTCCACAATCGCAATCCGGCACATTGCGAGGGCCTCGCGATCATGCGTGAAGAGATCGAATTCCGCGCCCTCGATGTCTGCGATGAGGCAATAGCCGGCCTCAGCGCCCGCCAGTGAGACCAGTTCCGGCAGGGCGCAGGTTTCGACCTCGACAGCCTGCCGGTGAGGACCGGACGCGATGCGGTTGCCCAGGAAATCGTCCGTCGCAAGGAAGGTAACGCGTGGACCGTCATAGGAGAGGGCCTTGTGGACGAGCGTCACCGGGCCGCTTCGTTCGGCCCGTCGGGCATTGGCCTCGCAGATTGCCGCAAGATCGGGATTGGCCTCAACCACGACATGAGCGGCGTCATCCGCCAGCCGGGAGGCGATGAAGCGGCTTATGATGCCCAGCGAACCGCCCAATTCGATCACCGGCAGGTCGGGCGGCATGTATTGCTCGATCGCCCGGCGCTCAGCTTCCTCGTATTTTCCTTCGATCACCTGGCTCCGGAGCTTGTAGGGGACCGAAAGCGGCAGGGCCACGGTCAGCCCATGGTAGGAACAAATACCCCTTCGGATCCGATGATGGAAATTTCGCCAGTAGCGAAGCGCGCGTCTTCTGGACTTCAGGAACATGAGTACTTTCGGTTGGAGACAGGCGAAGCACCGGCCGGCCTCGCGGGGCGTATGGCGAAGGGCCTTGGCTCACGTCTGTTCGATCCGATAGAGGCGGTCAAACGCCTCTATCAGGGGATCGAAACCTGGCGGCGCGCGATCATAGGCCAGCGCTCCCGCTGGTATCTGCGTGCCGGCCGTCTTCGAACCCGTCCAGATATGGGCGGCCGGAGCGAGTAGGCGGGCGATGTCGAGGCTGCCGCCCTTGACCGACAGGATCGCCCCTTCGCTTCCTTCGCGGCTCACCTTGTGCCAGAGGCGGGTCCCGCAATGCGGGCAGAAATGGCAATCCATCCGCGCGCCTGAATCGGTCGGGCGCGTCCAGTGCGAAGGCGTTCCGGTTGCCTCGACCGAACGCTCGCGCGCCAGCAGCGACAGTCCGAAGGCGCTGCCCGACTGGCGCTGGCATTCCGTGCAATGGCAGGCATAGAAGGTGAGAGGCGCCTCGATCATGCGGTAACGTACGGCGCCGCACTGGCAGCCGCCGGCCCATGGCAGGGCGGGAAGGGTGGTAGCGATGACTGGTCCTCCGGTCTGGACGAGTTGCGAGGGCTTTGTTTATAAGCGGCTCACTCATTCAGGAACAGGCATAAGCAAGGTTGGCGTCATGGCAGGCCATTCACAGTTCAAGAACATCATGCATCGCAAGGGCGCTCAGGATAAGAAGCGCGCATCGCTGTTTGCGAAACTTGCCAAGGAAATCACGGTCGCCTCGAAGATGGGCGGCGGCGATCCGGCGGGCAACCCGCGGCTGCGCGCGGCGCTGGTAACGGCGCGCGCCAACCGGCTGCCGAAAGACAATATCGAACGCGCGATTCAAAAGGGTGTCGGCGGCGGCGAGGGCACGGACTATGAGGAAATCCGCTACGA
>JAUIBM010000431.1 GCA_030428345.1 Alphaproteobacteria bacterium
CGCCAGCGGCCGACTGCGTCGAAGTTCTCGAGCGCGAGCCCGAGCGGATCCATGATGTCGTGGCACGACGCGCAGATCGGATTCGCCCGATGCTCGGCGAGCCGATCTTCGCAATCGTCATGGTCACCATCGGGCTGGCGGTCATCTTGCGCGGCATCACGATCATGATCTGGGGACCGGATCCGTATAATTTCGGCGCCGGGATATCGACGGATGTCGTCTATCTGGGTTCGATCCCGTTCTATCCGGCCCAATTGTACCTGATCGCCGCTTTGGCCCTGATGACCTTCGTCGGCTGGGCGTTCCTGCGCTACTCGCGAATGGGAATCGCCATGCGGGCCGTCGCCTCCAACGAGACTGCGGCGCTGCTCGTGGGGATCAGCGTAAGCCGCATCCATTCGATTGCCTGGATGCTGTCCTCGGCGCTTGCTGCCATCGCCGGCGTTCTGTTCGCGGCGAACTACAAACTTGCGCCCGATCTGTGGTTCCAGGGCCTCAAATCCTTTCCCGCCGTTATCCTGGGCGGGCTGGATTCCATCATCGGGTCGGCCCTCGCCGGTCTCGTCATCGGCATGATCGAAAATCTCTTCCAGGGCTATGTGGGCCAGGGTCTGCGGGAGATCTCCGGCTTTGTCGTCATTGTCATCGTGCTGATGGTCCGTCCCTACGGACTGTTCGGCAGCAAGGAAATCGAGCGGGTCTGATGCGCACAGGAGACTTCAAGGAATCGACAAGCCAGCTTGTCGCACTGAGCGACAACAAGGTCGTATGGTTCTGGTGCGCCGTGCTGCTGGCGGTGGCCTGCTTGGCGCCCTTCCTGCTCGGCAAATACCAGGTCACCCTCCTGGTATCGGCGCTGATCGCCGTCGTCGGCGCCGTCGGCCTCAACATGCTGACCGGCACCACCGGGCTGATTTCCCTCGGCCAGTCGGGGTTCCTGGCCATCGGCGCATATGCCAACGCCATCCTGATGATGGACTATGGCTGGCCGTTCTGGCTGTCGCTGCCGGCCGGCGGCGTGGTGGCCGCGCTGATCAGCGTTCTCGTGGGCGTACCGTCGCTGCGCCTGAAGGGGCTGTACCTGGCCATCACCACGCTCGCCTTCGCCTTCATCATCAACCACGTTATCCTCTATGCCGAGTGGCTGACCCACGGTCCGAACGGCATCTTCGTCTCCGGCGGCAAGCTCTTCGGCATCGACATGCAGAAGGGCAAGGCGCTCTATTTCATGACGCTGGCCATTGCCGTGCTGGTGGTGCTTGCGGCGCTCAACATCCAGCGCACCCGCATCGGCCGGGCGTGGATGGCGATACGCGATCACGACATTGCCGCGCGCGTGATGGGTGTCGACCTGGTGCGCTACAAGCTGCTGGCCTTCGTGATGAGCTCGTTCATCGTCGGGCTAGCGGGCGGGCTGATCTCGCTGCAGATACGGTTCGTCAATATCGATGTCTTTTCGCTGATCCTTTCCATCGAGGCGTTGGCGATCATCATCCTGGGCGGCCTCGGTTCAATCGCCGGAGCGGTGCTCGGCGCCATTTTCCTGTCCCTTCTGCCCGAGGCAATCCGACTGTTCTTCGAGGTCTTCGCCGACCCGGGCTCCACCCTCTACACGACCTATGTCTACGAAATTCGCGGAATCGCCTTCGGCGTCGTCATCGTCGCGTTCCTGCGGTTCAAGCCCGACGGCCTGATCGGGCTTTGGCGCGATGTCCGGAAATACTGGAGCAACTGGCCGCTCGCCTACTGACCGGAATCAATCCGGCGGAGGCGACATAATGGAGGAAAGCATGAAACGAGTTTCAATCGCACTGGTCGCCGCGCTGCTTGCGTCGACATCGGCCTACGCAGCAGATCCCGGTATAAGCGATACCGAGATCAAGATCGGCGACGTCAACATCATGACCGGTCCCGCATCGTTCATCGGTCGCGCGGTCGCCGTCGGCTCGAAGATCGCCGCCGGCGAGATTAACGAAGCTGGAGGAGTCAACGGCCGCAAGATCACGATCGTCACGGAGGATGACGGTTATGTTCCGGCGCGTTCGTTCCAGGCGCTCACCAAGCTGCTCGAGGTCGACGAGATCTTCGCCCTCAACGGCACCTCGGGCACAGCCAATGTGCTGGCGATGATGCCGTTGATCGAGGAGAACAATCTTCCGACCGTGGTGACCACCGCGCCGAACGAGCTCGTCTACAAGCCTGTGCGCCCCTCTGTCTTCACCATTGGCGCCAGCTATGCCGACGCCTTCTACGCGCAGCTCAAATATATTCATGAAAACAGCGAGAAGGAAAACGCCGTCTATGGCGTGATCCGCCAGGACGACGATTTCGGCGCTGCCATCGAGGAGGGTTATGATCGAGCGGTGAAGGAATTCGGCGTCAAGGACGGCATCCGTCTTCGCTTCAAGAAGGGCACCAGCAATTTCTCCGCCGAAATGGCGCAGATGAAGGAAGCTGGCGTCAATGTACTCGCCAATGGCGGCATTATCGCCGGCGCTGCGAACATTCTTTCGGAGGCCCGCAAGCTGAGCCTCGACCTCGACGTCGCCGCGGTGTGGAGCGAGGACATGCCGCCTTCGGTCAATCTGTCGGCGCCGGCGGGCTATCCCTATCTCGTCGCCGACTACATCGCCCTCAGCGGTCCGGCTATCGACGCTTTCCTTGAGAAGGCCAAGAAATACGCCACCGACGAGGAAATCGGCGCGATCAACCGCTACACCTATGTGACCTATGTTGGGTTGAAGAGCCTGGCGGAGGCAATGGGCCAGTGCGGCAAGGATCTGACCCGCGCCTGCACGATCGAAAAGCTCAAGGCGCTCAAGAATTTCGAGACCGGCGGCATCTCCGCGCCGATCAGCTTCGACAATGAGAAGCAGCTCTCGGGCACCGCGCTGGCGGTCTATCAGCTCGATCCCGAGGCCAAGACATTCAAGGCGCTGACCGACTTCGTTCAGTACTGATCCATCGATCCGGCCTGCCGGCGCTTCAGCCGGCAGGCCGGTCTTCCTGCATCAAGACGGAATTTCCCGCGCATGCCGATTCCCGCCTCCTGGTCCGGCCGATTGCGGCTTCCCGCCGTCGCCGCCCCGATGTTCCTGATCTCGGGTCCCGATCTGGTGGTCGAAACCTGCCGCAGCGGCGTTGTCGGCACATTTCCCGCGCTCAACCAGCGCAGCAGCGAGGGCTACGCGTCCTGGCTCGATGAAATCGCCGAACGGCTGCAATCTGTTGCGAACCCTGCTCCCTTTGGCGTCAACCTTGTCGTGCACCGCAGCAATCCGCGTCTGGACGCCGATCTTGCCGTCACGGTCGAGCGCAAGGTTCCGCTGGTGATTACATCCCTCGGGCTGAACCGCGAACTGATCGACGCCGTCCACGGCTATGGCGGCCTGGTCTTCCACGATGTGACCACCCTGAAATTCGCAGCCAAGGCGGCGGAAGCCGGTGTTGACGGACTTATCGCCGTGGCGTTCGGAGCCGGCGGCCATGCCGGCCTGATCAGCCCATTCGCTGCGCTCTCGGAGATGCGCGCGATCTTTGACGGCACGCTGTTGCTGGGTGGTTCCATATCGACCGGATCCCAGATCG
>JAUIBM010000432.1 GCA_030428345.1 Alphaproteobacteria bacterium
GGCGAAAACGGGCTGGTGGAAAACCGGGTTATCGAACTGCCGCCGGGCGTCGCCGCATCGACGCTGATCGAGGCGTCGAACTACATCAACGCCAAGATCGCCGGGCGCACGCTTTCCGAGGCGAGCCAGGAGTTGAAGCGGCTGCACAACGTCGCCCGCCTGGAGCTCGACGAACTGGCGCAGGGCCTGGTCGACGCCGGCGTCGCGGTCTGGGCAGGCAGCACAGAGACCGAGCCGGGCCGCCTGATCGTTTCGGGTCACGCAAATCTGCTCGACGATCCGCATGCGGCGGAAAACCTCGACCGGCTGCGCCAGCTTTTCGACGACCTGGAATCCAAGGAAAGCCTGATGAAGCTGCTCGAACTGGCCGAGGAAGGCGAGGGCGTGCGCATCTTCATCGGTTCGGAGAGCCGGCTGTTTTCGCTTTCCGGCTCCTCGGTGGTCGTCGCGCCCTATCGCGACAAGGACCAGCGGGTAATCGGCGCGCTCGGCATCATCGGCCCGACGCGCATGAACTATGCCCGCATCGTGCCCATGGTCGATTTCACGGCGCAGGTTGTCTCGAAGTTGCTGCGCTAGCGATCCTCGCGTCCGCCCGGGCGAAATGCCACTGCATCAGGATCAGCGTCTTGGCGTCGGCGATCTCGCCGGCCTCCATCATGGCGCGGGCCCGAGCGACCGGGATTTCCCGCGTCGTCACTTCCTCCTCCTCATGCGCCAGGCCTCCGCCGGCGCCGATGCGTATGCTGTCGTCCACTTCCGCGCAGAACAGGAACAGTTTCTCCGTCACCGCCGCCGGGCTGGGATAGATCGCGCTGACGAAAATCGCCTCGCCCGGGGCGTAGCCGGTTTCCTCGCGGCATTCTCTCAGCGCGGCTTCGAGCGGGGTTTCCCCGCCATCGATCAGCCCCGCCGCGACCTCGATCAGCGGGCCGGAATGGCCGCCCAGCGCGGCCCCCAGCCGGTACTGGCTGACCAGCACGAAGGCGTCCCTCCCGGTGTGATGCAGCAGGATGGCGGAAGCGTCGGGGCGCTCCAGCACCTCATGCGTGGCGCTGCTGCGCCCGCCATCGCGCCCCGGCCAGGAAAACCGGATCCGCCGCAGCAGATGATAGCCGCGCGACAGGATCTCGTTGCTCTCGATTTCGATCATGGCGGGCCGGTCCCTGATTCGTTGGGCATTCGCGCTCCTGTTAGCGTGTCTGCGGTGCGATTTCGATGACGTCCCTGCGATTGAAGCCTTGATTTTTGCGTCGTCAGCCCTGATATCCGGGGTCGATCTTCAAACTTCGGACAAACAGGGAAAATTGATGGCGGGAAAAGCCGGACATCATGGGAAGCAAGCCGTTCCCGAAAACGAGGAAGTGGTCGAACCGGCCGCGCAGCAGGGCGAGCAGCCCGGCGACCTGGCGGGCGAGGGCGCGGCAGCGGGCGAGGGATTCTCCAATCCGCTGGAGTTCCTGAACGCCGAGCTGGAGCGCGTCGAGGCCGAGAAGGCCGAGCTCAAGGACCGCATGGTCCGCATGGCCGCGGAAATGGACAATCTGCGCAAGCGCACCGCGCGCGACGTCCAGGACGCGCGCGAATATTCCATCTCCAATTTCGCGCGCGAGATGCTGTCGGTCTCCGACAATCTGCGCCGGGCGCTGGAGGCGATCCCGCAGGAGGCGCGCGATTCCGGCGATGCCGGCTTCAAGGCGCTGATCGAGGGCGTCGAACTGACCGAGCGCTCGATGCTGCAGGCGCTGGAGCGCTCCGGCGTGAAGCGGATCAACCCGGCCAATGAGCGCTTCGACCCGAACTACCATCAGGCCATGTTCGAGATTCCCAATCCCGACGTGCCGAACAATACCGTGCTGGAAGTGGTGCAGGACGGCTATGTGATCGGCGGCCGCATGCTGCGTCCCGCCATGGTTGGCGTTTCGCGCGGCGGGCCGAAGCAGGCAAAGGCCGTGGACGAGGAAGCCGCCGCGGACAGCTGATCGTCCGGGCGCAGGCGCGTCCGGCCAGCCGCCGCGGCCGGCCATCGCGGCGGGACGGCCGGGACGTTTGGCGCCGGCCGGCGCCGGGAGGCATGCCTTGGACATCCTGCAGATGCTCGACTTTGTCGGGGTGGCGGTCTTCGCCGCCACCGGAGCGCTCGCCGCCTCGCGCAAGCAGCTCGACATCATCGGCTTTGTATTCCTGGCCTCGCTGACCGGAATCGGCGGCGGCACCGTTCGCGACCTGATCCTGGGCCAGACGCCGGTGTTCTGGATCGCCAACAGCGCCTATCTCGCCGTCTGCGTGGCGGTGGCGGTCCTCCTGTATTTCACCGCCCCCCTGTTCGAATACCGCTACCGCCTGCTGCTCTGGCTCGACGCCGCCGGGCTTGCCGCCTATTGCGCCATGGGCGCGGCCAAGGGGCTCGCCGCCGGCGCGCCGCCGCTCGCGGCAGTGGTGACGGGCGTCATGACGGCGACCTTCGGCGGAATCCTGCGCGATGTGGTGAGCGGCGAGGCCTCGGTTCTTTTGCGCCGCGAGATCTACGTCACCGCGGCGCTGGCGGGTGCGTCGCTGCACGTGGCGCTGACCCTTGCCGGCGCGGGTACGGCGCTTGCCGCCGCGATCGCCGTTGCCGCCGCCTTCGCGGTGCGCGGCGGCGCGCTTCGGTTCGGATGGGCGCTGCCCGGCTATCGCCACCTTCCCGGCCGTCCCGCCGGCAAGGCGTTGCCCGCCGAGGGAGCGACCGCCCGCACGAGCGCCAGGGACGCCGCCGATCGACGGGACTTGCGCTGATCGGGTCGGCAAGGCTAGTGGTTCGCCACTGAAAGGGGTGTCCGGCTTCGCCGCGATCGAAGGCGGGCGTCCAGACTGCACGCCGGACGCATCTCACCGGTTCATGCGCAGCAGGGCCGGTTTACGCAAAGCAGGAAATGAATGGCGTCCGAAGCGCGAGAAACAACCGACCTGATCGACGCCGCCGCGATCCGCCAGCAATTGAGCGATCTGACCGGTGACAACAATGAGGGCTCCGATCCGGCCATCCGCGCCCAGGTGTTGGCGATCCTGAAGGCTGCGTCAGCGGAAGGCCGCGCCAAGGCGCGCGCGGCGCTGGAGGCGGACGGCAATGGAGCGCGCTGCGCCCGCGACATTTCCGCCCTGCAGGACGAACTGATCCGCATCATCCACGATTTCGCCGTCGCCCATGTCTATCGGGTGACCAATCCCTCGCTTGGCGAACGCATCGCCATCGTCGCGATCGGCGGCTATGGCCGCGGCATGCTCGCGCCCGGGTCCGACATCGACCTGATGTTCATGCTTCCCTACAAGCAGACCGCCTGGGGCGAGGCGGTTACCGAATACATCCTCTACATGCTGTGGGACATGGGCTTCAAGGTCGGCCACGCCACCCGCAACATCGACGAGGCGATCCGCCTTTCCCAATCCGACATGACCATCCGCACCTCGATCCTGGAGGCGCGTTTCCTGCACGGCTCGCGCGAATTGTACGACGAACTCGTCGCGCGCTTCCGCAAGGAGGTGATGGCCGGGACGGCGCCCGAGTTCATCGCCGCCAAGCTGGCCG
>JAUIBM010000433.1 GCA_030428345.1 Alphaproteobacteria bacterium
AGAACCGGATAGCCGATCCGCGCCGCCTCGCGTGCGAAATCCTCGACGCTTGCATTCGCGCCGTCGAAGCCGGGTACGGTCGGTATTCCCAGTTCGGCGGCAATTCGCTTGGCCTCGATCTTCGAGCCCATGATTTCAATGGCCCGCGCGGAGGGGCCGATGAAGCGGATGCCGGCCTTCTCGCAGGCCGCCGCGAAGCCCGCATTCTCCGAAAGAAAGCCGTAGCCGGGATGGATCGCGTCGGCCCCGCTGGCAATGGCTGCTTCGATCACCGTGCGGGCGTCGAGATAGTTCGCCGTCGCCGGACCCTCTCCAATGAATACCGAGCGGTCCGCCTCGCGCACATGCAACGCGTCCCGATCCGCTTCGGAGAAGATTGCGACGGTCGTCACGCCAAGGCGGTGGCAGGTCCGCATGACCCGGACGGCGATCTCGCCGCGATTGGCGATCAACACACATCGCAGAGGGTTCGGAGCGGTTGCAAATGGGTTCATCGGGCCGTTCCTCACATTCTGTAGACGGGACGGTGCGCCCGCTGTTCCGGCCGCATGGCGCCTGTCGCAAGGCAAAGCGCCAGCACCCTTCGGCTGTCCTGCGGGTGGATGATGCCGTCATCCCAGAGCCGCGCGGTGCAGTAATAGGGGGTCGATTTCTCGTCGAACATCGCGCGCAGCTTGCGCTCGTGCTCCTGCAGTTCCTCCTCGCTAGCGGGGTGCTTGGAGATCGAGGCGCGCCGCAGATCCATCAGAACCGAGGCGCCGACGTCGGGGTTCATTCCGCCAAGGCGGGCATTCGGCCACATGAACATGAAGCGCGGCCTGAAACCCCGGCCCGACATTCCGTAATTGCCCGCCCCGTAGGAACCGCCGGTGACGAGGGTATATCGCGGTACGCGGGTGTTCGAGACGGCGTAGACCAGCTTGGCGGAGTTCTTGGAAATACCGGAGCGTTCCGCCTCCGAGCCGACCATGAAGCCGGTCGTGTTCTGCAGGAACAGGATGGGGATGCCGCGCTGATCGCACAGTTCTATGAAATGCGTACCCTTGAGCGTGCTGTCGGAGAACAAGACGCCATTGTTCGCGATGATCCCGACCGGAAAGCCCTCGATATGGGCGAAGCCGCACACCAGGGTTTCGCCATAGAGCGGCTTGAACTCGTGAAACTCGCTGCCGTCCACGAGCCGGGCGATGATCTCCCTCTGGTCGAAAGGCACGGAAAGATCGGTGCCGATGATACCGGGAATCTCGGCGATGTCATAGGCGGGCGGGCGCGGCGGCTTGATGTCGCCGCCGAATGGCTGAGGATAGTTGAGCGACCCTACCATATCGCGCAGCCTCGCGATTGCGGTCAATTCGTCCGGGGCCATGTGATCGGACACCCCGGAAACGCAGGAATGCAGCTGCGCGCCGCCCAGATCGTTGCGGTCAACCACTTCCGAGATTGCCGCGCGCACGATCTGGGGGCCGCCGAGATGGATCGAGGCATTGCCCTCGACCATGACGAATTCGTCTGAAAGGGCGGGGATATAGGCGCCGCCCGCGGTGCATTCGCCAAAGACGACGGCAAGCTGGGGAATGCCCGACGCCGACATGCGGCACTGGCGGTAGAACGTGCCGCCGAAATGCTCCTGATCCGGGAAGACGTCCTCGAGATTGTTCAGATTGGCGCCGCCGCAATCGACCAGATAGACCACCGGAAGGCGGTTTTCCTCCGCGATGTCCTGGGCGCGGATATGCTTGCGGACGGTTTCCTTGAAGAAGGAGCCGCCCTTCACCGTGGCGTCGTTGGCGATGATCATGCAGGTGACGCCGCGAATGACGCCGATGCCGGTGACGATGCCCGCGGCCGGAACCTGGTTGTCATACAAGCCGATTCCGGCAAGTGGCGAGAGCTCGAGAAAGGCGGAGCCGTCGTCGATCAGCAGGTCGATGCGGTCGCGCACCAATATCTTGCCGCGTTTCGTATGGCGCTCGACCATCTTGGGTCCGCCGCCGGCAAGCGCCCAGTCCAGGTTGAGGTCAAGCTCGCTGCTCAGTCGCTCGTAGTCGCGCGCCTTCTGCACGAAATCCCCGGATCTCGGGTCGATGGAGCTTTCAATCCTGGCCATTTCTTTCCTTCAATTCTGCGGGCGTCCCGGCAAACGTTAACCGCCATGCTGGCATGATGTGGCTTTGCGCAGCTTCGCGCGGCAGGTAACCGGCGGGTGTCATCCAAGCCACCTCTTGCGCCTGCGGTAATGTTTGACATCGCGATAGCTGGGGCGCGACTGCGCGTCGGAGAGGCCGAGATAGAACTCCTGGACGTCCTGGTTGCCCGAAAGCTCCTCGCGGGTGCCGTGCAGCACGATACGCCCGCCATCCATCACATAGCCGTAGTCGCATTGGGCGATGGCGGCCCTTGCGTTCTGCTCGACCAGCAGGACTGTCAATCCCTCCTCCTGCTTAATCTTGCCGATGGTGTGGAAGAGTTGTTCGACCAGAAGCGGCGCCAGCCCCATGGAAGGCTCGTCGAGGATCAGGATGCGCGGCTTCGCCATCAGGGCGCGGCCGATCAGCAGCATCTGCATCTCGCCACCCGACAGATAGCCGGCCGTGCGCTTGAGCAATGCGGGCAATTGCGGGAAATAGCCGAAGACCCGTTCCAGATCGCGCTGGATTTCCTGCCTGTCGCGGCGCCTGTGCGCCCCCACCATCAGGTTCTGCTCGACGGTCAGGTGCTCCAGCACCTTGCGTCCCTCCAGCACTTGCACGATGCCGCGCTCGAAGATGCGGGTTGGATCGGCGTTGGCGATCTCCGCCCCGTCATGCGCGATCGAGCCGGCGGTAACCTCGCCGAGATCGGAGTGCAGCAGACCGGAAATGGCCTTGAGGGTGGTCGTCTTCCCGGCCCCGTTGGAGCCGAGAAGAACGACCATCTGACCGTCTCTAACCTCGATATTGGTCGAGCGGAGGACCTGGATCGCCCCGCCATAGACCACATCGACATTGCTGAGTATCAGACCCATGAAAGGGGTTCCCTTACCACTTCTTCAATTCGGGAACCGGCATCCACTCGTCCGAGACGGTAACGATCTTGCCGTCGCGCACGGTTTCCGCCGTCGCCTTGATCTCGCCGATCGGGAAAGGCGCCGTGGTGTCGTAGTCCAGCGTCGGCAGCGCCCCGAGCAGGCTCTCCTCGGTGTAGACATTGTTGAGCAGCGCGTCGTGCATGGCCGCGCCGTCGACGCCGTCCTTGCCCTTCGCCTCAACGGCCTTTTCCAGAACCCGCAGGGCGAGGATCGCCTGCGCCGCGGACTGGGCGGTGATCAGGCCCCATTTGCCGTCTTCCTTGTTGGCCTCGAACACCTCATGTATCTTCGTCGGCTTGGCCGGCGGAGCAAAGGAGAATGCCGAGTAGGAGCCTTCCATCTGCGCCAGGTCGATACCCTTGGAGACTTCGTAGAGCCCGTTATGGGTCGACGTGACGATGGGGATGCTGATTCCCAATTCGCTCATCGCCTTGGACGCGGCAATCACCTGCGCCGTGGTTCCGCCGATCAGCACGACATCCGGCGATTTCGCAGAG
>JAUIBM010000434.1 GCA_030428345.1 Alphaproteobacteria bacterium
CCTTCGCGAAGGCCGGCGCTGTCGAAGGTGTCGCCCAGGCGTGCGCCGGCCGCCAGCAGCCGCGCGCGCGCAGCCTGCTGCCACGCGACGTCCGCCAGCGCGTGCTGGAGGACATGGCGCGTCGGGCCCGACAGCGTCCACGGCCCCAGGCTCGACATTGGCTTCAGCCAGGGCTTCGCGACCGGCCTCAACGATCAGGTCTTCCAGCGTCAGCGCATCCAGGCGGCCGAATTTTGTGTGGCCGCTTCCGACAATCGAAACACCGATATCAGGCATTGGAACTCCTCCTGTGACAATCTCGCATCGCGTCGGATCCGGCGCGTGTGGTGGACATGGATGCCGGTTTAGTGGCTTCGCGCGCCGCAAACCAGTGCAAAAACCTGACCGACCATTGTGCAGTTGCGCCCATTCATTGTGCTGCCTCGACCTGCGGCGTCATCGACCGCATGATGTCCGCGGCGATCTCGAAGGACGCCAGCCGCGCCCCGTGATCGTGGATCTGGCCGGTGAAAATCACTTCGTCCGGCTTGTGGCGCGCGATCAATTCGCCCAATCGGCGGCGCACCGTTTCGGGTCCACCGGCGGCGGTGCAGGAAAGCGCGTGCCGGACGCCGGCCTGCATGGCGGGATCCAGATGGGCGGCGATGTCGTGCACGGGCCGCGGTAGGGGACCGGGCTTGCCGGTGCGCAGATTGGCGAAGGCCTGCTGCATCGAGGTCATCAGATATTGGCCGTGAGCGTCGTCCCTGCCGGCGAAGACATTGATCGCGAGCATGAAATGCGGCGCCTCCAGCTGTGCCGAGGGGCGGAAGGTGCGCCGGTAGATCTCCGCCGCCTGCGAAAGCATGTCGGGCGCGAAATGCGAGGCGAAGGCGTAGGGCAGGCCCAGATAGGCGGCGAGTTGCGCGCCATAGGTGCTTGATCCCAATATCCAGAGCGGCACATGGGTGCCCATGCCGGGAATGGCGCGCACCTTTGCGCCGGGCGTCTCGTCGGCGAAATACTCCATGAGTTCGACGACAGACTGGGGAAAATCGTCCGCGCCGTCCATGTTGCGGCGCAGGGCGCGCGCGGTCACCATGTCTGTTCCGGGCGCTCGGCCCAGACCCAGATCGATGCGTCCCGGATAAAGCGTGGCGAGCGTGCCGAAATGCTCGGCGATCACCAGCGGGGCATGATTGGGCAGCATGATGCCGCCCGAGCCGACGCGAATCGTCTTCGTGCCGCCGGCGACATGGCCGATCAGCACGGAGGTGGCGGCGCTGGCGATGCCGGGCATGTTGTGATGCTCGGCCAGCCAGAAGCGGTTATAGCCCCAAGCTTCGGCGTGGCGGGCAAGGTCGAGCGTGTTGCGCAACGCGTCGGCGGGGGTGAAGCCTTCGGGCACCGGCGACAGGTCAAGCATGGAATAGGGGATCATCGGCATATCCGGCGCGGTTCGGTTCATCGGTCAGCCGCATAGATAGGCATTGTGCGCCGCGATGGCGAGGGAAGCGTATCGCGACCGCCGCCCATCTGCCGCTTGACTCCCGCACGGCATTTGATGTTCACTGTTTGTTCCGTATTGGAAAGATGTGAACACGGATGGAACCGCAGACGAAAACGGCGCTGCTGGGCGATTTGCGCAGCCGGATCGCTGTCATTGAAAAGCGGCCCGCGACGCTTTCGACCGGTCATGGCGGCGTGGGCGACACACCGTTCGGCAATCTGCCGGCGGGCGTGCTGCACGAGGCCTGGGCCGATCATTTCAGCCATTGCGGCGCGTTGCTGGGTTTCTCGCTGGGGCAGGCGCGGGGATTGTTGAGCGCGCGCCGGCCGACGGTCGTGTGGCTGCAGATCGCGCATGAGGGCCAGGAATACGGCTTGCCCTATGGCCTGGGCCTTGCCGGCCTCGGCTTCGATCCGGCAGGCCTGATCGTCGGGCGGGCGCGCTCGGTTTGCGATCTGCTGTGGGCGGGCGAGGAGGCGGCTTCCTGCCCCGCGGTTGCGGGCGTCCTGGCCGATATCGGTTTTCATCACAGGGCGCTGGATTTCACGGCCACGCGGCGGCTGAGCCTTGTCGCGGAAAAATCGGGAAGCTCGATCTTCCTGATGCGCTACGGGCGCGAAAGGGAGGCGAGCGCGGCGGCCTTTCGCTGGCATGTGGCGGCCGAGCCCAGCGGGGCGGCCGCATTCGACGATCGCGCGCCGGGCGGGGCGCGATGGCGGGTGAGGCTGGAAAAGGGATTGCATCTTTCAGGGATCAAGGCGGCGGGAAACGAGGAATTGGGCGGCAAATCCGGCAACCGGAACTGGGTCGTGGACTGGACCGAAAATGGCTTTGCTATCGCAACAAATACACAAGAGGCGGCCGGCACCGCGCCGCTATCTGGCGCTGCACCTGCCGCGCTGGGCTACCGATTGTCAAAGGCGGGATGACCGCGCGCTTGCCGCAAGCGGGTTGCCGCTGGCGCTGTATGAGCGCCAGAACAACGCCATGCGCCTTGTCGCGCTCGACGCCGATGCCGAAGCCGCGGGGCTGTTTACCGGCCAGTCGCTGAGCGATGCGCGCGCCATCTGCCCGCAATTGGTGGCGCGCGAATTCGACCGGGAGGATACCGAAAGGCGGTTCGCCGATTTCGCCGACTGGCACACCAATCTGTCGCCGGTCGTCGCCGTTATGGCCGATATTTCCGCGCATGAGGACCTGTGCCTCGACATCACCGGTGTGGCGCATCTGTTCGGGGGGGAGGCCGGGATGCTGGACCTGGCGGTCCGCCGGCTGGAAAGGCTCGGCCTTGCCGTGCGGGGCGCGATTGCGCCGAGCATCGCGGCGGCGCTTGCCTTCAGCCGGTTCGCGCCGGGGCGGATCGTCGGCGATGGCGATGCGGGCGATGAGGAAGACAGCCTTGCTGCGGCGCTCGCGCCACTGCCTGTGAGCGCGCTGCGGCTTGCGGGCGAGCAGGTTTCCGCCTTGCGGGAAATGGGGCTGAAGACGATCGGCCATCTGGATGGGCGCGATCGCGCGGCGCTGTCGGCGCGCTTCGGCGCGTCGCTGCTGGTTCGTCTCGACCGGGCGCTGGGCCGGGAGAGCGAGCCGCTGACGCCGCGCCTGGCGGTTCCCGATTATCGCGCGGCGCGTCATTTCGCCGAGCCGGTCGTCATGGTCGACGATCTGCTGGGAACGGCCGCCGATCTGGCGCAGACGGTCTGCTGCCAATTGGAAAAGGCGGGCGCGGGCGCGCAGGCCTTTCATCTGTTCCTGTACCGGGTCGACCACAAGGTCATGCATCTGGCGGTCAATGCGGCGCAGGCGACCCGCAGCCCCGGCCATGTCGCGCGGCTGTTCGCCAATCGCATCGACCGGCTGGCCGAGGATTTCGACGCCGGCTTCGGCATCGAGACCGTCATGGTGGCGGCCAGTTCCGTTTCGCATGCACCGCAGGTGCAGACCGGGCTGCTGGATGGGGCAGGCGGGGCGGGCGATCTCTCCCTGCTCGTCGACCGGCTTCCACGCGTCGTACCCCTCGGAGGTGACCCGGCTCGACAGGCGGAGCACCGGCTCGGCGGCGCCGGGCGGGAA
>JAUIBM010000435.1 GCA_030428345.1 Alphaproteobacteria bacterium
CCTTTGTCGGCTTCCACTTCGTCATGGCCGGTGTCATCGCGTTCCTGTTGGGCGGCAACATCCTGGCGTCCGCCTTCGGTACAGCCGTCGGCAATCCGCTGACCTTTCCCTTCATCTGGGCGTCGACCTATGCCACCGGTCGTTTCATCCTCCTTGGGGTGACATCGAGCGAGCCGCCGACGAGGGTGGCGGAAATGGGCACCGGCGGGGTATTCTCGCACGGGTTTATGGGCGCGATTGAAAAGATCGCCGACCTTTGGGATCCGGTGCTCAAGCCGATGACCGTTGGTGGAATTCCGCTCGGCATTGTCGTTGCGGTTTTCTTCTATTTTCTCACCCGCAGCATGGCTTCCGGGTTTCGCGCCGCTCGCGGGCGTCAGATCGCCGAAAAGGCGGCTGCCATCCGCGCCCGCGGCGAGCAGTCCGCCAAAGGAGCGCCGCAGACGGAAGAAGGCAGCGCGCCGAAAGACGGGAAATCCTCCGGGACGACGCTCATGCAGGGCGCCGGGCAATGACTTGCAGAAGCCTGAACCGGCCGGCGCGACGCGCGCGGTGAGGCCCTCGCGCCGGATTGGCGGGCCCTCGAACGCGAACGGATTGCGAGCGCAATGATTATTGGCATCGGTAGCGACCTGGTCGATATCCGCCGCATCGAACGTTCGATCGAGCGGTTTGGCGAGCGCTTTACCAACCGCATCTTCACAGATCTGGAACAGGAAAAATCGGAATCCAGGAAGGCGCGCGGCGCTTCCTACGCCAAGCGCTTCGCCGCCAAGGAGGCTTGCGCCAAGGCCTTGGGGACCGGGATCGCGCGGGGCGTTTTCTGGCGCGACATGGGCGTCGTTAACCTGCCGGGGGGCAAGCCGACCCTCAAACTCGAAAATGCCGCGGCGAAAAGGCTTGCCGAGATGCTTCCCACTGGCTACCAAGCGCGCATTCATCTGACGATTACCGACGACTGGCCGCTTGCACAGGCATTCGTCGTGATCGAGGCCCTGTCGGAACGCGATGGCGTGTGAGCGCCGCCCGACAGCAACAAACCGGCGTTTCGCCCGCCGATGGCGACGGACCGCAACGTCAAGCCAACCTTGCATGGATCGGAAATTCGAACGTGGCACAAGAAGCTGATATGTCGAAAAAGGAAAGCGGCCTTTCCGAAACGATAAAGGTCGTGATCCAGGCGCTGGTGCTCGCCGTGCTCGTGCGAACCTTCCTCTTCCAGCCGTTCACGATCCCGTCCGGTTCGATGATGCCCAACCTGCTGGTGGGCGATTATCTGTTCGTTTCGAAATACAGCTATGGCTATTCGCGCTACTCGTTTCCGTTCTCGCCGGATCTGTTCGAGGGGCGCATCTGGTCCGCACAGCCCAAGCGCGGCGACATTGTCGTCTTCAAGCTGCCGTCCAACCCGCAGATCGACTACATCAAGCGACTGATAGGCATGCCGGGCGACAAGATTCAGGTCATCGACGGCGTGGTGCACATCAACGGCACGCCCGTGCCGCGCGTCCCCCACGGCGACTGGACGCCGGAAAATGGCGGCTCGCCCATCCCGGTCTATCTCGAGACCCTGCCCAATGGCGTCTCCTATGACACGCTCGACGTCTCGACACATTCGGAAGGCGACAACACGAAGGTTTTCGAAGTGCCGCCGGGCCATTATTTCATGATGGGTGACAACCGCGATAATTCGCTCGACAGCCGGTTCGATGTCGGCTTCGTCCCGTTCGAGAATCTGGTGGGTCCGGCGCGGATCATCTTCTTCTCGGTCAAGGACGGCGTGCATCCGCTGGAGATCTGGCGCTGGCCCTCCGATCTGCGCCCATCGCGGCTGTTCAAGCGGCTTTCTGGAGAGCAGTGATTGCCGAAAGCGTATACGACCAGTCGGGACAGGGGAAAGAAGCGCTTCGGGGGGCTGGAGAGCCGACTGGGCTATGCCTTCAACGACTATGGCGATCTGGAACGAGCGCTCACGCATTCGAGCGTTCGCAAGAAGTCAGACGACAATTTCCACTATGAACGTCTGGAGTTCCTGGGCGACCGGGTGCTGGGACTGACCATAGCGGACATGCTGCATCACGCCTTTCCGAGCGCAAATGAGGGTGAGTTGTCGCTTCGGCTCAATGCGCTGGTGAAAGGCAACACCCTCGCCGACATCTCGGACGAATTGAACCTGCACGAGTTCATTCGCACCGGCGGGGATCTCAAGGAACTTACCGGCAAGCGCATGCGTTCGGTGCGCGCCGATGTCCTAGAGGCGCTGATCGCCTCCATTTATCTCGATGGCGGGATCGAGGCGGCCACTGCCTTTGTCCGGCGCTTCTGGGGCCCGCGCCTCAATGCGGCCGGAGCGGCGCGACGCGATTCCAAGACCGAATTGCAGGAATGGGCGCACGCCAGCCGTCTGGGCACGCCGAAATACTCCGAGAAGGACCGCTCCGGTCCCGATCACGACCCGCTCTTCACGGTAGGCGTGGAGGTTGCGGGCCTCGCTGAGGCGAGGGGAACAGGCCGGTCCAAGCGACAGGCGGAGCAGGCCGCGGCCCGCGCCCTGCTGCTGCGCGAGGGCGTATGGTCGCACGAAGAGGAACATGTGTGAGCGACACGTCGGATATCGACACGGAGAACAGCGGCGCACCGCAAACGCGCGCCGGATTTGTCGCGCTGCTCGGCTCGCCCAATGCCGGCAAGTCGACGCTGATGAACCGGCTCGTCGGGGCCAAGGTCTCCATCGTCACCCACAAGGTGCAGACGACGCG
This sequence comes from Alphaproteobacteria bacterium, assembly GCA_030428345.1. GTDB lineage: Bacteria > Pseudomonadota > Alphaproteobacteria > Rhizobiales > Rhizobiaceae > BOKV01. The sequence continues at coordinate 2,760 of JAUIBM010000435.1, forward strand.
GGCGATCGTCCGCGGCATTCTGACGGAAGGCGACGCGCAGCTGATCTTCGTTGACACGCCGGGCATTTTCCGTCCGCGCCGCAGGCTGGACGAGGCCATGGTCACAACGGCCTGGGGCGGCGCCAAGGATGCGGATGTCGTCGTCATGCTGATCGACGCCGAGCGCGGATTGACCGAGGACGTGGCAGCCATTCTCAAGGGCCTGAAGGACGTTCGCCAGCACAAGGCGCTGGCGCTTAACAAGATCGATCGCGTGCGCCGCGAGACCCTGTTGGACCTCGCCGCCAGCGCCAATGCGATCTGCGAATTCGACGCGACCTTCATGGTTTCGGCCAAGGATGGCGACGGTTGCGCCGACCTCGTCGCCTGGCTCACCGAGCACATGCCTATCAGCCCGTTCCTCTACCCCGAGGACGATATTTCGGATGTGCCGCTGCGCCAGCTCGCGGCGGAAATCACTCGCGAAAAGCTCTATCTTCGCCTCCATGAGGAACTTCCCTATTCGAGCCATGTCGAGACCGAGACCTGGACTGAGCAGAAGAACGGCAGCGTCAAGATCGAGCAGGCGATTTTCGTCGAGCGCGAGAGCCAGAAGAAGATCGTCATCGGGGCCAAGGGCGAGACGGTGAAGTTCATCTCCATGGCCGCCCGCAAGGAACTGGCAGAGATCCTGGATCGGCCGGTTCATTTGATCCTGTTCGTCAAGGTTCGTGAGAACTGGGGCGACGATCCGGAGGCGACCTCCGAGCACGCGTGGTGGTTCGACAACTCGTTCGACGGCTACAGCCCGGTCGGCCAG
>JAUIBM010000008.1 GCA_030428345.1 Alphaproteobacteria bacterium
ACACCACGGACGCCGCGGCGATCTACGCTCTGTTGACGGAAACCGCCGCCTCCAACGCGGCCTAGAGCGCTTCCACCCGATGCTGCGTCATTGTGACGGAGCGATCTTGTGACAAGATCAAGGAAAAACCCGCAGGCCATATCCGGCGATACGGCCAAGGGGGTTTCCGCCGATATTGGCGCAAAAGCGCCCGTCCCTTCGGGTTTCCGATTGGCGGGCGCCCGATGGCGATCCGGCCTTGCCCGATGCGAAGGCATCGCGCTGCGTCCGTTTCCCCACCGGATCGTACGCGCCAATCGGGAAACAGAATTGACCCATCATCGGGCGGAAGCGCTCTAGCAGCGGTCCCGGGCTCCCCCGGAACCGCAAACACTCAGTTCACCACGCATTTCGGCCGGTTCAGTGGACGGCGACGGGCATCAACTCGTTCTGGAACGCCCCGGCCATTGCCGCACCCGCATCGGGAGCCAGCATCAGCGGTGTTCCGTCTGCCGCGAACAACGCCCATACGCGGGCCTGCGGATCGACCGACAGGGTGTCCGGAAAGGCATCGTTGATCTGCTTGCCGGTAAGCTCGCGCAGATAGGCGATATGTCCCGAACCCAGTGCGGCGAGTTCGGCAGGGGTGACTGCGAAGTTTGTTTCGTGACGCATTTTGGTTCTCCTTCGGCCCGTTATTGGCGCCGTCTTTTCGTCGAACCCGTCAGGCTTTCGACGAAATTGCGATCTTGCGAACGATCCGCTCCGGCTCGTGCCGGTCGAGATCGATCGAAAGCAGTCCGTTTTCCAGCGATGCGCCGGCAATCTCGATGCCTTCGGCAAGCACGAAGCTGCGCTGGAACTGCCGCGCGGCGATGCCGCGATGCAGGTATTCGCGCCCGCTTTCCTCTTGCTGGCGTCCGCGAATGGTAAGCTGGTTCTGGTCGATGGTGACTTCGAGGTCGGATTCGCTGAATCCTGCCACCGCCAATGTGATCCGCAGCGTGTCGGTCTGGTTCTCGCCAGCGCGCACGCGCTCGATATTGTAGGGAGGATAGCCGTCGCTGGTTGTCTTCGACACCCGGTCCAATATTCGCTCGATTTCGTCGAATCCGAGCAGTAGCGGGCTGGAAAACCCTGCAATACGCGACATCGTCAACCTTTCCCAAGTCCCGGGCAGGCGACACGGCGCGAATTGTGCGACCGGCTCCCGACCCTCAAGCAACCGATAGGCGGAACCCGAAAGGCATTCCGCTCAAGGTAATATGGGAAGCTTTTGCGATCGGTTCAACAAGGCGGATGAAACAGCGGCGGTTCAGGCCGCCTCAGAGCGGTCCGGCGAGCAGTAGAGGCCATAAAGCGTCGACAGGATGCCGCTGACCTCCCTCGAGGCCAGGCTGTAATAGATCGTCTGGGCGTCGCGCCGGGTCGCGACCAGTCCCCGCTCGCGCAGCTTGGCCAGGTGCTGGGACAGCGCGGATTGGCTGAGATTGACGGCCGCGGCGAGCGCGGTGACGCTCTTCTCGCCGTCCACCAGCCTGCACAGCACCATCAGGCGGCGCGGATTGGCCATGGCGGCCAGCAATTCGGAGGCGCGCTCGGCGTTTTTTTCCAGTTCTTCGATGTTCATGTCCATTATATTAGCGCTCCCTAATAAATTTGCAACGCATCGGCTTCCGGTGGAACCCGGTTCTGCATATCATGGCGCAACGCCCGACCGACAGGAGGGGCCGGATTGCCGGCTTTTCCTGGCGGCAAAGGAGGCAAACCCGATCGGAGAACGCTCGTGCAGGAATTCGCAACGCCATTCACCCCCTGGTCAGCCCTTGCCGGCGGCGTTCTGATCGGGCTTTCCGCCGTATTGCTGATGGCCGTTAACGGGCGGATTGCCGGGCTCACCGGCATCGTCAACGGCGTCATCCCGCCGCTCTCGCCCGACTGGACGTGGCGGGCGGCGTTTCTGGCAGGCGCGATCCTGGCGCCGGCATTGTGGTTTCTCGCCGTCGGCACCGCCATCGAGATCGCCGTTCCGGTCTCAACCATCGCGCTCATCGCCGGCGGGCTGATCGTCGGCGTCGGCGTCACCTATGGCTCAGGCTGCACTTCCGGACACGGGGTCTGCGGCATCGCACGGCTCTCCCCGCGCTCGATCGTGGCGACATGCGTGTTCATGGCGGCGTCGGTCGCGACGGTCTTCGTCACACGCCACGTCATCGGCCTTTGAGGGAGGGTTTGTCCATGATCCGCATCGTCGCCACCTTTCTCGTCGGCATCGTCTTCGGCCTCGGCATCGCCATTTCCGGCATGGCCGATCCCGCCAAGGTCCTCAATTTCTTCGATCTTGCCGGAACCTGGGACCCGAGCCTCCTTGTCGTGATGTTCTCGGCGCTCGCCACCACCGCGATGGGCTACCGCCTGGTGTTCCGGCGCACGAAGCCGCTGTTTGACGCCGATTTTCACCTGCCCGCTTCCGGCCGGATCGACGCGCCGCTGGTGCTGGGCTCGGCGGTCTTCGGCGTGGGCTGGGGCATTGCCGGCTTCTGCCCCGGCGGCGCCATCCCCGCATTGGGGCTCGGCCGGATGGAGCCGGTGATCTTCGTGCTCGCCATGGGTGTCGGCATTTTCGTCGCGCGAACCTTCCGCAATCAGCGCGACCGCGCCGCTTTCGCCGCCTGAGGGCAGTGAAGCGACGGCGGCGGAATTGACTCATCAGGCAATTTCGCTACCAAGACCCGTAAGTCACGCATTGCGAAACACAGGGGGTGCCGTCGCATGAGCGAGCGGGTTGAGGCGTCAGGACTGCAGGTCGACAGCAAGCTTTTCGACTTCATCGAAAACGAGGCGCTGGCGGGGACGGGCGTCGAAAGCGACCGGTTCTGGGCCGGCTTCGGCAAGGCCGTCGCCGAACTCGCTCCGCGCAACCGCGAATTGCTGGCCAGACGCGACGCGCTGCAGGCGCAGATCGACGCCTGGTACAAGCAGAACGGCGCACCCTCGGACATGGCCGTCTACGAGGCCTTCCTGAAGGAGATCGGCTATCTGCTGCCGGAAGGCGGCCCGGTTTCGGTCGCCACCGACAGGGTCGATCCGGAAATCGCCCTCGTCGCCGGCCCGCAGCTCGTCGTGCCGGTCATGAACGCCCGCTACGCCCTCAACGCCGCCAATGCGCGCTGGGGATCGCTCTACGACGCGCTCTACGGCACCGATGCGCTGGGCGATCTGCCCGGGGGCGGCGGCTACGACCCCGAGCGCGGCGCACGCGTGATTGCATGGGCCCGCCACTTCCTCGACGACAGCATCCCGCTGGCGGGCGGCAAATGGGCCGACGTGACCGGGTTCGACTTCGAGGATGGCGAATTGAAGCTGGAGACCGCCAGCGGCGGAACCGCGCTTGCAAATCCCGCGCAATATGTCGGCTTCAAACGCGAGAACGAGCATGCCTTCAGGCTGTATTTCCGCACGAATGGCCTGCATACCGTCATTTTCGTGGACCCGGACAGCGCGATCGGCAAGGACGATCCCGCGCATATTGGCGATGTCGGTCTTGAATCGGCGATGACGACCATCATGGACTGCGAGGATTCCGTCGCGGCGGTGGACGCCGAGGACAAGGTCGTCGCCTATCGCAACTGGCTCGGCCTGATGAAGGGCGATCTCAGCGAGGAAGTGACCAAGGGCGGCAGGACTTTCACCCGCAAGCTGAACGACGACATCGGGTTTACGGCGCCCGACGGCGCTGCCGCGTCGCTCAAGGGCCGCTCGCTGATGCTGGTGCGCAATGTCGGGCATCTGATGACCAACCCCGCCATCCTGCTGGAAGACGGCTCGCAAATTCCCGAAGGCCTGATGGACGCCTTCGTCACCGGCCTGATCGCCTTGCACGACATCGGCCCGAACGGCCGGCGCATGAATTCGGCCGAGGGCTCGATGTATGTGGTAAAGCCCAAGATGCACGGGCCGGAGGAAGTCGCCTTCGCGGTGGAGATCTTCGACCGGGTCGAGCAGACCCTGGGGATGGCGCCGAACACCATCAAGATGGGCATCATGGACGAGGAGCGCCGCACCACGGTCAACCTCAAGGAATGCATTCGCGCCGCCCGCGAGCGCGTCGTCTTCATCAATACCGGCTTCCTCGACCGCACCGGCGACGAGATCCACACCTCGATGGAGGCCGGTCCGATGATCCGCAAGGGCGACATGAAGCAGGCGCCCTGGATCGCCGCCTATGAGAACTGGAATGTCGATATCGGGCTGGAATGCGGGCTCAAGGGCCATGCCCAGATCGGCAAGGGCATGTGGGCCATGCCCGATCTGATGCATGCCATGCTGGAGCAGAAGATCGCCCATCCAAGGGCCGGCGCCAACACCGCCTGGGTGCCTTCCCCGACTGCTGCGACGCTGCACGCCACGCATTACCACAAGGTCGATGTCGCGGCCGTTCAGGAAAAGCTCAAGGATCGCCCGCGCGCCAGGCTCTCGGACATTCTCTCCGTCCCGGTCGCCACGCGTCCCAATTGGACGCCGGAGGAAATCCAGGCCGAGCTCGACAACAACGCACAGGGCATTCTGGGCTATGTCGTGCGCTGGGTCGATCAGGGCGTCGGCTGCTCCAAGGTGCCGGACATCAACGATGTCGGGCTGATGGAGGACCGCGCCACGCTGCGCATCTCCTCGCAGCATATCGCCAACTGGCTGCATCATGGCGTCGCCAGCCAGGCCCAGGTGATGGAGACGATGAAGCGCATGGCGGCGGTCGTCGACAAGCAGAACGCCGACGATCCGGCCTATACGCCGATGGCGGCCGATTTCGACGGCTCGATCGCCTTCCAGGCGGCGTGCGATCTGGTGTTCAAGGGTCTCACCCAGCCTTCCGGCTATACCGAGCCGATCCTGCATGCCCGCCGGCTGGAGCTGAAGGCCAGGGCATAGGCGGCTCTTCGGGAAGCGGGATCGGCGGACGGTTTACTGTCCCGCCCGTTCATCCTATGTTCCCCTCATGCCGATTCTTGATCCCAGCCTCGCAAATCCCTTGGTCGACGGGCGACAATCCGCCCGGGCCATGGCGATCCGGCGCGGCGTGGTGCGTCATTTCCAGGAAATGGGCGTGGCGCTGGTGGCCGAATTGCCGCTCGCCTCGGGCCGCCGCGCCGATCTGATCGGGCTCGACCGCAAGGGCAGGTTCGTCATCGTGGAGATCAAGTCCTCGATCGAGGATTTTCGCGCCGACAGCAAATGGCCGGACTATCTGGCGCATTGCGACCATTTCTATTTCGCCACCCATTCGGGCGTGCCTGCGGAGATCTTTCCGCAGTCGCAGGGCCTGATCGTCGCCGACAATTATGGCGCGGAAATCCTGCGCCCCTCGCAGGAGGGCAGTCTCGCCGGAGCGACGCGAAAGGCGCTGACGCTACGCTTCGCGCGGGCGGCTGCGGACCGGCTGGAGCGGGTCCTTGCCCATCACGACGCGGCGGGCCTCGCCCTGCCGGGAAATCTCGACCGGATCGACGGCGGCTGATTGCCAGGCCGTTTATCTGGGCGCGCGCTTGGCCAGGATGCGCTGCAAGGTCCGCCGGTGCATGTTGAGCCTTCGCGCCGTCTCGGAAACATTGCGCTCGCACATCTCGTAGACGCGCTGGATATGTTCCCAGCGAACGCGGTCGGCCGACATCGGGTTTTCCGGCAGTTCGGCCTTTTCGCCCTCGCGGCGCACCAGCGCGGCATAGATGTCGTCGGCATCGGCGGGCTTGGAAAGATAGTCCATGGCGCCAAGCTTCACCGCGGTCACGGCGGTGGCGATATTGCCATAGCCGGTGAGCACGATCGTGCGGCAATCGTCGCGCCTGGCGCGGATCGCCTCGACCACGTCGAGCCCGTTGCCGTCATTGAGGCGCATGTCGACGACGGCGTTTGCGGGCGGGTGGATCCGCACCTGGTTCAGGCCCTCCGAAACGCTTTCGGCAGTGGCGACCTCAAATCCGCGGCTTTCCATGGCGCGCGCCAGACGCGTCAGAAACGGCTTGTCGTCGTCGACGATCAACAGGCTGCGGTCTTCTCCAAGGTCGTCGGCATTGAGTTCCGACATTGTGGACTTCCCTTATGTAAACCGAAGCCGCGTTTTGCGCCGCATTCGGGCAGTTGTCAAAAGATGCGCTCACCCTGCATTGGCGGCGAGTTCGCCTTGCGGCGTCGGCTGTTCCTGCCGGGCGGGTTCCGACATCGCCAGATCCATGGGCTTTCTCGGCCAGCGCACAGTGACGATTGCACCGGAGCCGGCCGGGGAGGCATTGGCGAAATCGACGGCTGCCCCGGCCCTTTCCAGCAAGGTCTTGGCGATGAACAGGCCGAGCCCGAGGCCCCCGCCGGTTTCCCCGCGTCGCCTGTTGGTTAGATAGGGTTCCCCGACGCGATCCAAAAGGTCGGCCGGAAAGCCCGGTCCGTCATCGGTAATGGATATGGTTACCGATCCGTCGTCCCAATCGGCGGCGAAGCGCACCTGACTGCGGGCGAACTCCGTCGCGTTCTCCACCAGATTGCCGAGCCCGTAGAGAATCGCCGCGTTGCGCGCATAGACCGGCTCGCCCGCCTTCGCCCCGGGTTCGACGGAAAGCTTGATCCCGAACTCGCGATGCGGGGCGGCCACTTCCTCCATGAGCGAGGAAAGCGGCAGGCGGCCGATATGGCTGTCGCCCTCCTCGGAAAGCGAAGTCAGCTTCTGCAGGATGCCCCGGCACCGCTCGGCCTGCGAGCGCAACAGGCGTGCGTCCTCCATCAGCGGGGAATCGGGATCGAGCTCGCGCATCATCTCCTTGGAGACAAGCGCGATGGTGGAGAGCGGCGTGCCAAGCTCATGCGCGGCGGCGGCGGCAAGTCCGTCCAGCGTCGAAAGATGCTGCTCGCGCTGCAGCACCAGCTCGGTGGCGGCGAGCGCTTCCGACAGCCGGCGCGATTCATTGGCGACGCGGAACGCGTACATGGAGGTGAACACCAGCGTCGCGATGATCGCGCCCCACATCCCCAGCACATAGACCAGCGGCAGGGCGAAGGTGTGGCTGCCATGCCAGGGCAAGGGCAGGTGGACGAAGACCAGAAAGGTTGCGCTGGTGGCCGCCAACAGGCCCAGCGGCAGGATCTGCCGGGGCGACTGCGTCGCCGCCGAGACAACGACCGGCACCACCAGAAGCACGGAAAACGGGTTCTGCAGGCCGCCGGTGAGGAACAGCAGCGCCGAAAGCTGCAAGGTGTCATAGGCAAGCAGCGCCATGGAGGCGCTGTCGGGCAGCAGCAGGCTGGTCCTGAACCGCAGCTTCAGGAATACGTTCAGCCAGGCGGAGATCGCGATGAGGGCGAGACACAGGGGCAGGTGGAAGTTGTATCCGAACGCCACCGCGACAATGAAGACAGCCACCGTCTGGCCAAGAACCGCCAGCCAGCGCAGGGCGATCAGCGTTTCCAGGCGCAGTTTGGGCCCGCCGGGGGCGGTCATGACATTGGCGACCATTCGGATCGGCTCCAGATCGTTGCCTGTCGATTAGCCGCACTGCAGCAATTTTGCAAATGCTTCAGGTCCCGCGCGGCTTCGCCCGCGAGGTGGGCTGTGCGGCGGCGGGGTCCTCCGGCCACAGATGGCGCGGATATCGCCCGCGCATCTCGCTGCGAACCGCCGCCCAGGACCCGCGCCAGAAGCCGGGCAGGTCCTCCGTCACCTGGATCGGGCGATGCGCCGGCGACAGCAGTTCCAGCGTCAGCGGCAGCGCGCCGTCCATGATCGCGGGATGCTGCGTCATGCCGTAGAGTTCCTGCACGCGCACGGCGAGGACGGCCTTGCCGTCGCCATAGCGGATCGGCAGGCGCGACCCGGTCGGCGTCGTGAACAGTTCCGGGGCGTGGCGCTCGACCTCGCCGGCGCTCCGGCCGGCCAGCGCCAGGCGGTGCGCCAGGCCGTCATGCAGGAGTGCCGGAGTGACGTCGCGGAGCCCGCGCGCCCGAACCAGGAATGGCGCGAGCCAGTCTTCCAGTTCCTCGACCAGCGCCGCCTCGCCCATGTCCGGCCAGGCCGGATCCTGCGCATGCAGAAAGGCGACGCGCTCGCGCAGGCGCGCCGCACCCTTGCCCCAGTCGAGGCCGTCAAGGCCGGTGGCGCGCAGATGCGCCAGCAGGATCGCCTGCGGCGTGTCTTCGGGCGTCAGTTCCGCCGTCGTCTCGGACAGGACAAGCGAACCCAGCTTTCTCACCTGTCTTGCGCGCACCTGCCCCGAGGCCGGATCGAGCCGCAATTCGCGCGTGCTGGCGATCCGCCCGCCATGCAGCGCCACGATCTCCGCTTCCTCGATCGGCGCTGCGGAAAGGATGCGGGCCGCGGCCGCCGTTCCCTGCAGATCGGCGACCACCAGAAAGGGCGCGCGCGCCAGCCCCTCGCCCGGGTCGATGTTCGCGCCCCGGCCATTGGCGAGGCGGAATCCGCCGCCCGGCCCACGCGACCGGGCGATCCTGTCGGGCCAGGCAAGGGAAAGCAGCGCGCCAGGGGAAAGGTCCTGCGGGGCGCTCTGGCTGCCGGCGGCGACGCCCCGGGCGATCGAACGGGCCAATCCCCTCGCCGCGCTGGCGCGCTCGCCGCTCTCATTGCGGAAGCGTTCGAGCCGGGCCGCGAGGTCCGGGGAATTGCCGCCCAGGCCGCGTTCCGACGCAAGCACCGCCAGCATCGCCGCGTCGAGCCCCTGGCCGTGGCCGGCGGCGCGCACCACCATATGGGCGAAGCGCGGCGGCAGCGGCAGCTCGCGCATGGCCCGCCCCTGAGCGGTGATCGCGCCCGACGCGTCCAGCGCTTCCAGCGACTGCAGCAATTCCCTCGCCTCGTTCCAGGCGGCGGTTGGCGGCAGGTCGAGAAAATCCAGCTGCGCCGGGTCGTGTACGCCCCATGCCGCGAGATCGAGCGCCAGCCCGGAAAGATCGGCCTCCAGAATTTCCGGCGTGTCGCGGGCGGGCAGTGCCGCGGTCTGTTGTTCACGCCACAGGCGGATCGCCACGCCCGGCGCGGTGCGGCCGGCGCGGCCGGCGCGCTGCGTAATCGCCGAACGCGAGGCGCGTACGGTTTCCAGCCGCGTGAGCCCGGTTCTCGCCTCATAGCGCGGGACTCGTTTCAGACCCGAATCGATGACGATGCGCACGCCGTCAATAGTCAGCGAGGTCTCCGCGATCGCCGTCGCCAGAACCACCTTGCGGGCACCGGACGGCGGCGGACGGATGGCGGCGTCCTGCTCGCGCGCATCCAGCGCGCCATAGAGCTGGTGCAGGCTGGCGTCCGCCGGCAGGAGGCCGGTCAGCCGCTCGGCCGTGCGCCGGATTTCCTTCTGTCCCGGCAGGAAGGCCAGGATCGAACCCTCCTCCTGCGCCAGCGTTCGGCGAACAATGCGCGCCATGGCGTCTTCAACCGATTCGGTTCCGGACCGATCCTCATGGCGTATCTCGACATCGAAGGTCCGGCCGGGGCTTTCGATCAGCGGCGCGCCGCCGAGCAGCCGGGCGACAGCCTGTGTTTCCAGCGTCGCCGACATCACCAGCAGCCGCAGATCGGACCGCAGGGCGCGCTGGATGTCCAGCGCCAGCGCCAGCCCGAAATCGGCGTCGAGGCTGCGCTCGTGGAATTCGTCGAACACGACGGCCGAAACGCCGGCAAGCTCGGGATCGTCCATGATCCGCCGCGCGAACACGCCTTCGGTCAGGAACTCGATCCGCGTATCGGCGCTGACCCGGCTCTCCAGCCGGACGCGATAGCCGACCGTCCTGCCCGGCTCTTCGCCGATCTGCCTGGCCATGAAGGCGGCGGCCGAGCGCGCGGCGAGGCGGCGCGGCTCCAGCACCAGCACCCGTCCTGTGCACCATTCCGCGCCCAGCAGGGCGAAGGGAACGCGCGTCGTCTTGCCGGCGCCGGGCTCGGCCGCGAGCACCGCGCTGGAATGGGTCCCGAGCGCGTCCAGCAGTGCCGGCAGCACCGCGTCTACCGGCATTTCAGGGCCGCGAGGAAGCATCTCCGCCATCGATCAATCGAGCCTGACAATGCGCCCGCCGGCCGCCTCGGCGTCTTGCGGATCATGGGTCACGAGCAGCACCGGCAGCCCGCGCTCGCGCGCGCAATCGAAGACGAACTGGCGGATCTGCTGCTTGAGTTGGGCGTCGAGCTTGGAGAAGGGTTCGTCGAGGAGCAGGGCCCGCGGATCGCTGAGCAGCACCCGCACTAGGCTGGCGCGCGCCTTCTGCCCGCCCGACAGCGTTGCCGGGTCCCGGTCGAAGAACCCCTCGAGGCCGGCCTCGGCCAGCGCCGCTTCCGCCCTGCCGCGGCGTTCGCCCGCCTTTCCGGGCGCGATGGCGAAAAGCAGGTTCCCGCCGACGCTCATATGCGGAAACAGCAGCGGATCCTGGAACAGCAGCCCGACCCGCCGGCGATTGGCCGGCTGCGCGGTAATCTCCCGGCCGTCGAGGAAAACCCGTCCGGACGCGGAAAAACGCGGGCCCAGAAAGCCGGCGATGAAGGCGAGCAGCGTCGACTTGCCTGAGCCGGAGGCGCCCATGACGGTCAGCACCTCTCCCGGCGCGATGGCAGCGTCGAGTTCGACCAGCGATTTCGGCCCAAGTCGGATCGAGACCCGGTCGAGGCGCAGTCCATCGTCCCGCGCCGTCATCCCGCCGCCTGCATGTCGCGCCGGCCGGAATGGATGATGGCTGGAAGCAGTGTGGCCAAGAAAAACCCCGCGAATGGCAGCGCCAATTGCACGAAGGCATATACGCCGATGACCCGCCTGTCACCGCCCGAGGCCAGCGCCACGGCCTCGGTGGTGAGTGTCGGCCAGCGTCCGGCGCCGATCAGCAGGGTCGGCAGATATTGTCCGATCGACACCGCGAACCCCACGGCGGCGGCGACAAGGATGGGACGCAGCAGGATCGGCGCGCGCACCCGCCAGAACACCCGCGCCGGCGATGCGCCCATGGCGAGCGCCAATTGGGCGTAGCGAGCGTCGAAGGCGCGCCAGGGATCGCCGAGCGACAGGAACACGTAGGGCAGCACGAAGACGAGATGGGCGAGCGTCAGCGCCGCGAAGCTGAGATCGAGCGGCGAAACCAGAAAGAACAGCTGCAGGCCGAAGACGAAGGCGGCCTGCGGCACGATCAGCGGAACATAGAGCAGGGAGAGCGCCCGGCCGCCGCTTCGCCCGGAGCGCGCCTCATGCTCCAGGCAGGCAAGCGTCAGCGCCACGGCGATCAGCGTCGAGGCCAGCCCAACGCCGAGCGTGACGGCGAACGGCCATCCGAGTCCCGCCGCATGGTGCGACCAGGTCGCCAGCGTCAGCGATTGCGGAAAGGCGTCCGGGAAGCGCCACGGGCCGGCAAGCGACCACAGCGCGAGCAGGAACAGTCCGGAAAAGACTGCGGCGCCGGCCAGCAGCACCGCGCCCGCCGCGGCGAGGCGAGGCGCGAAATCGCGGGCGAACCGCCGCCCGGAGAGGCGAAGGACTGCCGCGATTCGGCCGGCGAGCCGCTCGCCCGCGATCCAGATCAGCAGGGCGCAGAGGGTGACGCCCAGTTGCAGCACCGCGCCCGCCGACGCCTTGAAGCGCATGGCGAGATCGGGGTCGTTCATCCATACCGCCAGGCGCGCGGCCAGCGGCGCCGGATTGGTCGGGCCGAGCAGGATGGCGACTTCCACGGTCGAACTCGCAAAGGCGATCACGGCGAAGACGGCGAGGCGGATCTGCGGATAGACCAGCGGCCAAACGCCGTGAATGAAGCCGGCGATGCGGCCATAGCCAAGGCTCGCGGTAATGGCCGCATGGGGGCCGGGTCGCGCTTGCGGCAGGGCGGCCAGCGTGACGAGGAACAGGAAGGGCAGTTCCTTGGCATAAAGGCCGATCATCATCGTCAGCCCCGAGGAATCGTGAATGATCAGCCAGTCCGGAGGCCGCAGGAAGCCGGTGAGTTCCGGCGAAACAAGGCGCATCAGCCAGCCGGAGGGGGCGAGCAGAAAGGCGAGGCCGAGCGCGGCGGCGGCATGGGGAACCGCCAGCAGCGGCGACAGCAGATGCTGCAGCGCCTGGAAGGCACGCAGATGCGACCAGCCGGCGACGAAGCCACAAACCGTCGCAAGCGAGGCCAGGGCGGTGATCAGCCCGGCCGCCAGCGGCACGAGCGCCGATCCGGCCAGGCCGGGCGTTGCAAGAAGCTGCCGCCACGCTTCGAGGTTGAGGCTCGCGCCGCCCAGCGTCGGCAGATAGCCGAAAGCGGGCAGGAATGTCGCGGCGAGACCGAAGGCGACCGGTCCGATCAGGACGGCGATGGCGAATGCGGGGGCAAACCGGATCATGGCGAGAGCGCTTCCACCCGATGCCGGGTCATTCCGACGGAGCGATTTTGTGACAAGATCGAGGAAAGGCCCGCAGGCCATATCCGGCGATACGGCCAAGGGGCGTTCCGCCGAGATTGGCGCAAAAGCGCCCGTCCCTTCGGGTTTCCGATTGGCAGACGCCCGATGGCGAACCGGTCTTGCCCGATGCGAAGGCGTCGCGCTGCGCCCGTTTCCCCAACGGATCGCACGCGCCAATCGGTAAACAGAATTGACCCATCATCGGGTGGAAACGCTCTACCCCTGTAGCCCATGCCTGCTTCAGTTGGCGACCCCGTATCGGCGCGCCCATTCCGCTTCGATCCGCACCATCCAGCTTGCATGCGGCTCGTCCAGCGTCGGCCCCAGCTCCGCCGGCTTCAGCGTCGCAACGCCGAGATCGAGCGCATCGAACGCCGCCCGGTCGGTGGCCGAAAGCTTGTCCATCGCCAGCACCGTCGGATCGCCCCACACCTTCGGGTCCTGCTTGCGGGCCTGGGCCTGCGGCGACATCAGGAAATTGGCCGTCACCAGCGCACCCTCCTTGGCGTCCGCATTGTAGGGGATCGCCAGGAAATGGGTGTTGCCCAGCGTTCCGGAGGGGAAGACGAAGGAGCGCACGGTATCGGGCAATTCGCCGGTGGCGATGGCGTTGGACGCCTCGGCCGGGGAGAATGCGAAGGCGATGTCGATCTCGTTGTCGGCCAGCAGATGGCGCAGCGCTTCCTTGTTCTTGGGGAAGGTGCGGCCAGAGCGCCACAGATCGGGTTGCATGGTGTCGAGCGCTGCGAACAGTGGCGCGGTGACCTTGTCGAAATCGGCGTCCACCACCGGCTGCTGCAGGATCGCCGGGTCGGCGACAGTCTCGCTCAGCGCCTGCTTGAGAAAGGAGGATCCGAGGAAGTCCGGCGGCGCGGGATAGGTGAAGCGGCCCGGATTGGCCTTCGTCCATTCCACCAGTTCGGCGAAGGATCTGGGCATTGCGACGCCCCGCGCCGGATCGCCGAAGAACACCAGCTTGGCCATGCCCCACGGTGCTTCCAGCCCCTCTACGGGAACAGTGAAATCGGTCGTGATCGTGGGCTTGTTCTCGTAGTCGACATAGCGCCAGTTCGGCAGTTTCCCGGCCCAGCCGGGCTTCAGAAGCAGATCCTGCTGCTTCATCGAGGCGAAGTTCTCGCCATTGATCCAGATGAGATCGACCGAACCGCCCTCGTCCTTGCCCGCCGCCTTTTCTGCCACGACGCGGGCGACTGCGTTGGCGGTGTCGTCGAGCTTCACCTGCACGAGCGTGACGCCGTAGCGTTCCTTCAGCATGTCGCCGGCCCAGGCGATGTAGTCGTTGATGTTCTGAGCGCCGCCCCAGGCGTTGAAATAGACCGTCTGTCCGCGCGCCGCCTGTTCGACCGCCCGCCAGTCGTCCACCTCGGCGGCGCGGGCGGGCTGCGCCGCGGCGAGGAACAGCGGCAGGGCGCAGCAGGCTGCAAGGCGGGCGGCAATCGAAAGGGTCATCGGGTCATGGTCCTGTGGCGGTGTTTGTCACGCAGACGAACTATTGTCGCGCCGGTGGGAGGATCAACACACGCTTGCGTTATGCGTCCGTGAGTTGGCTCAACCGTTTCGCTCGCTCAGGGTCCGCGAGACCGCGTCCAGCCAGCCGGCATATTTGCGTTCGCGGCGGTCGGCGTCCATTTCCGGTTCGAACCGGCGGTCAAGCGCCCAGGCGGCCGCGAAGCCCTCCTGGTCGGGCCAGACGCCGACATGCGAACCGGCCAGCCAGGCCGCGCCCAGCGCGGTCGTCTCCAGGATTTTCGGCCGGTCCACCGGGGCGTCCAGAATGTCCGCCAGGAACTGCATGGTCCAGTCGCTCGCCACCATGCCGCCATCGACGCGCAGCACGGTCTCGCCGGAAGGCTTCCAGTCGCCCTGCATGGCGTCGAGCAGGTCGCGGGTCTGGTAGCAGACGGCTTCGAGCGCAGCGCGCGCGAATTCGCGCGGGCCGGAATTGCGGGTAAGGCCGAAGATCGCGCCGCGCGCCTGCGCGTCCCAATAGGGAGCTCCCAGCCCGGTGAAGGCGGGAACAAGGTAGACATCCTGCGTCTGGTCGGCCTGCGCCGCCAGTTCGCCGCTGACCGCAGCCCGCTCGATGATCCCCAGCCCGTCGCGCAGCCATTGCACCGCTGCGCCGGCGACGAAGATCGAGCCCTCCAGCGCATAGCTGGTATTGCCGGCGATGCGATAGGCGATGGTCGATAGCAGCCGGTTCTTCGACAGCACGAGATCGGAGCCCGTGTTGAGAAGCGCGAAGCAGCCCGTGCCATAGGTGGATTTGAACATGCCCGGCGCAAAGCAGGCCTGGCCGATGGTCGCCGCCTGCTGGTCGCCGGCGACGCCTCGGATCGGGATGGCGGCGCCGAACAGTTCCGCGTCGCTCTGTCCGAAATCGTCGGCGCAATCGAGCACCTGCGGCAGCATCGCCGCCGGAACGCCCAGATGCGCCAGCAATTCCTCGTCCCAGCAATTCTCCGCGATGTTGTAGAGCAGGGTGCGCGAAGCGTTGGTGGCGTCGGTGACGTGGCGCTTGGCGCCGGTCAGGTGCCAGATCAGGAACGAGTCGATCGTCCCGAAGGCCAGTTCGCCGCGCTCGGCCCGGGCCCGGGCGCCTTCTACATTGTCCAGCAGCCAGGCGATCTTGGTGCCCGAGAAATAGGGGTCGAGCAGCAGGCCGGTGCGCTGCGAGAACAGATCCTCCAGCCCTTCGCTCTTCAGCCTTTCGCAGAAGGAGGCGGTGCGGCGGTCCTGCCAGACAATGGCGTTGTGGATCGGCAGGCCGCTGGCCCGGTCCCACACGACCGTGGTTTCGCGCTGGTTGGTGATGCCGATCGCCGCGATATCGCCGGCCGTGAGCCTGGCGGAGGAAATTGCCCCGCGCACCGTGGCGACGACACTTTCCCATATCTCCATCGCGTCGTGCTCGACCCAGCCCGAACGCGGGAAATGCTGGGTGAATTCCTGCTGCGCGACACCCGCGATCGACGCCGGACCGTCGAACACGATCGCCCGCGAGGACGTCGTGCCCTGGTCGATGGCAAGAATTGCTCCCGTCATGTACCCCTCCCCGAAATATGCCCGCCAGGGGCCGATGAACCTTAGCGCTTCTCGTCGACGACGATGCGTCCCCGGATCTTGCCGTCGAGGACGCCTTGCGCCGCGCCGATCCCCTCGGCCGTCACATCGCCCGCCATGCGCGAAACCGGAATGGCGCGGAATGTGTCAGCCATGGTCATTCCTCTCCTCACCGAAATTCAGGCGTCTTTCGAGGGCGCGCCGCCGCGTCGCGCGTCCAGCACCTCGTTGATCAGGATCAGCGCCGCGCCGATTGTAATGAACGAATCGGCGAGATTGAACACCGCGAAGGACCAGTTGCCCGTGTGGAACAGGATGAAATCGATGACATGGCCAAAGCGCAGCCGGTCGATGAGATTGCCCAGCGCGCCGCCGATCACGAAGGCATATCCCAGTCGCGCCCAGGACTGACCCGGCTCCGAGCGCGCCCACAGCCAGGCGACGAAACCGCAGATGGCGAGCGATATCGCGATCAGGAACAGATCGCCCGTTCCAGCCAGAAGCGAGAAGGCGATACCGGTATTATAGGTCCGGAAAAGCGCCAGCACCGGCAAGAGGTCGACCGGCTGGTGCAGCGGCAGGTTCGCTTCCACCCAGAACTTCGAAAGCTGGTCGAGCGCGATCAGCAGCAGGACCAGTATCAGGCCGGTGAGGCGGTTCATCGGCGCAGATCCGTGGACAGCTTCAGGACGGAGCGGCGGATCTCGAACAGCATCACGCCGGTCGCCACCGCCAGGTTGAGCGAATCCGCCTTGCCGTCCATGGGGATGAGGCAGAGCCGGTCGCAACTGGCGGCGAGTTCGGCCGGAAGGCCCTGCTGCTCATTGCCCATCAGCAGCAGCACCGGCTGGCCGGAATAGTCGGGCTCGCGATAATCGACCGCGCCTTCCAGATGGGTGCCGACGAGCAGCCCCCGAGACTCCTTGCGCCATGCCAGAAAGGCCGGAACCGTCGCGCGGGCCAGCTGGACGTTGAAGATCGAGCCCATGGTGGCGCGCACCGCCTCGATCGAATAGGGGTCGGTGGTCTCGCCGACGAGGATGACGCCCTTCGCGCCGACACAGTCGGCGGTGCGCAGGATCGTGCCGAGATTGCCGGGATCGCGCACCCGGTCGAGGGCCACCCAGACCTCGTTTCCTTCCGGGCGAATGGAGGCGAGCGGCATCCAGCGCTGGCCGAAGACCCCGAGCACCATTTGCGGATTGTCGCGCCTGGCGATCGCCGCCAGCACCTTGTCATTGACCTCGAAGATATCCGCGCCGCGAGCCCGGGCTTTGGCGGCGATCGCCTGGACATGGGCTTCGCCGGCCATCCGCTTGCCGTAGATAAGCGCATGCACCGGCCAACCGCCCTCCAGCGCATCGGTCACCAGCTTCAGCCCCTCGGCCAGGAAGCGCTTGCCCGCGTCGCGGTTTTTCTTCAGCGCCAGGGCCCGGATCTCCTTGATCGCGGGATTGGCGGGCGAGGTGATTTCCCTGACCTGGCCGGGCTTGGTTTCGCCGTTCATGGCGCGATCCAGCGCGAAAACAACGAGGTGGAGAGCTTGCGGTCCGATCCCTCGCTCCCCAGCACCAGTTCGCCCGATTCGAGCCGTCCGCCCTGATCGCCCAGCGTCTCCTGCATGATCTCGTGCAGCGCGAAGAACGAGGCGCGGATCGAATAGGCGGTCAGCACGACGAAGAGCGGCTTTTCCGCCAGCATGTCGCGGACAAGGTCGAGCATGTGCGGCAGATTGTCGAAGAGCTGCCAGACTTCGCCCTTGGGCCCGCGGCCATATTTCGGCGGGTCGAGCAGGATCGCCTCATAGCGGCTGCCGCGCCTGACCTCGCGTTCGCAGAACTTCACCGCGTCGTCGCAGATCCAGCGGATCGGCTTGTCGCCGAGGCCTGCCAATTGCTGGTTTTCGCGCGCCCAGCCGATCGCCTTCTTGGACGCGTCGACATGGGTGACATGCGCGCCGGCGCGAGCGGCCACCAGCGAAGCGACGCCGGTATAGCCGAACAGGTTGAGCAGGCGCACGGGACGGCCCGCCCCGGCGATCGCTTCCTGGGCGAAGCGCCAATGCGCGGCCTGCTCGGGAAACACGCCGACATGGCGGAACGAGGTGAACCGACCGTGAAAGCCGATTCCGTCCCAGTCCAGCGGCCAGGTTTCGCCCAGGGGTGTTCGCGGAAAACGCCAGCGGCCGATGCCGTCCTCGTCGGTATCTCCGGTAAAGACCGCGTCCGCCTCGCGCCAGCGCTTATCCGGCAGGCTCGGCCGCCAGAGCGCCTGGCCCTCGGGCCGCACGATGGTGACGGGACCGTAGCGCTCCAGTTTCTGCCCGTTGCCGCTGTCGAGCAGCGCATAGGAGGCGTCCGGCGGGGTTTCGAGCACGAGCGGCGCCACGCCGGGCAGGCGTCGGCTTGCCGGCGGCTTGCGGGAGGGATCTTGAGTGTCTTGCCTGGATGAATTCATCTGCTTGCAGTCCGCTATGGGCGACACGTACTGGAAAAACCGCCGCGATCAAACCGCAAAAGCGCATCGCCGCGCTTGCCCGCCGACATCGCGGGGGGCAAAGTGCCGCCAAATCGAAATGGAGAGGGGAACTCATGGATCTCAACGGCGAATACATCATCGGCGCGGACCGGCAGAAAGTGTGGAAAGCGCTGAACAATCCGGACGTCCTGCGCGAATGCATTCCCGGCTGCGAGGCGCTGGAG
>JAUIBM010000436.1 GCA_030428345.1 Alphaproteobacteria bacterium
TTCATGATTATTATGACGACGGCGATCATACCATGATTGACGCCGTAATAGACGCAGCGAGTGAATTGCACAGCCGCTACGCCCTATTTCAAAATTCTTCAAATCCGGGCGGGGCCAACTTGAATGCGAAACGCTTGCCGTGCGTGGTGGAGTGATCCCGCCGCTCAAGGATTTTCTTGCCTCCGTGAGAGAACATGAGAAACACGCCGAAGTGATCGGCCGAGACGACCAATAATCGGATTCAAATCCGCACAGAGACCGTCTTCGCCTTGGGGCGCAAAGCACACGTCAGGTTTCTCCGCGATCCGCCGCAAATACGCCCTCGACACTCGTCCCACAAATCCGCCAGCCTGAGCTTTGCCTTGGCCGGTTGAAAGGCTTGGACCGAGATCGCGCTGGCTGTCGCAGAACACCGGCAATCGTGTCCGGTCGAGCCCGTTCGATCAGGGCATTGCGTAAGAAAAAACTTTCGGGTAAGAATTTTCTTACACATAGCGAGATGCGTTTTGACCGAAGCCGAACAATTATTGCTGAAGATCCAGGCGCTGGCGCACCCGGCGCGCCTGTGGATCATCGCCTGCCTCGCCGACGGGAGACGCGTCTTTGTCAGCCAATTGGCGCGGGAGGCGGGGATCAGCCGCCCGCTCATGAAAATGCATCTGCGCAAACTGGAAGCGGCCAGGCTGGTGGTTAGCGCTTTCGAGACAGCTGAAAGCGGCAGATCCGCCAATTTCTTCGAAATTGCGCCTTTCGCCCTGCCGCTGGATCCCCGGACCATCGCCGCCGCCGGGCCATATCCCAGACCCGGCGACGCCTCGAACAATGGAGCAAGCAATGACTGACGCCTCCCCCCACTTCTTCACCCTTTCGATCCTCCTCCTTGGGCTCGTCGCGCTTGTCTTCGCCATGCGATATGCCGCCGATGCCTATCGCGGCAGGCTGGAGGCGCATCGGCAAACCGCGACGCAGACGACACTCGACACTCTGCACCAGGAGGTCCGGGCGCTCGCTCAGCGCATCGGCGCAATCGAGAAGCTCCTGCGGGACGTCGACTAATGCCGGGAAGAACGCTGCGCATGCTGGCCTTGGCGGAAGCCGCCACGCTGCTGGCGCTTGTCGCGATCGCCGTCCCCCTGAAGCATTACGGCGGCGTCGGCGAAGCAACCCGCGTCTTGGGTCCCTTGCATGGACTGGTCTTCCTGGCCTTTTGCTGGGCGATCGTCCGGTCCTGGTCCGAGGGACTGGTCGCAGGTAGCGACGCGGCGCGCCTGTTCATTGGCGCCTGCCTGCCTTTCGGCGGCATTGTCAATGAACGCTGGCTTAGGGCGAAGCTCTCCGTGCGATCCAATGGCGTATGAACTCGCCAAGTCCGCCCACATCGTTGCCGCCTTCCTGTGGTTTGCCGGCATGGTGGTGGTGGCGCTTCTGCACGCATCCGCAAACGGGGCAGTTGCGTCGCTTCTCACCTGGGACAGATACGTCACCACCCCCGCAATGATCGCTACATGGGCGCTCGGCCTGACGATGGCGAGCATGGCCGGGTGGTTTTCCGACGGATGGCTGATGGCGAAGCTGGTGTTTGTGCTGGCGCTTTCGGCGATCCATGGCGTCTTGTCCGGGTGTCTTCGCCGCTCTGCCGGCAAAGGCGATGGCCTCTCCCGGAACGCCGTGCGGCTCGTGCTTTCGGCCCTGATCGCCAGCCTGTGTGCTATCGTGTTCCTGGTGGTGGCCAAGCCGTTCTGACCTGCACCCGCGCGGCGCCGAGGAGCCCAACTCTGAAAACCCGCCGCACCGCCGGCAACCCCCCAATTCCGCCCGCCTGAACCTCCCCTTCATCGGCGCTTGCCGATGAAGCGCGGGCGTTGCACAATGGCGTTTCCATCCTTCCCAGTTTTCCGGAAATCGCCATGCCGAAGCTCTTCGAACCGCTCACCCTGCGTTCGCTCACCCTCAGAAACCGCACCGTCGTCTCGCCCATGTGCCAGTATTCCTGCCAGATGGGCCTCGCCAATGACTGGCACCTGGTGCATCTGGGCCGCTTCGCGCTCGGCGGCTTCGGCCTCGTCATCGTCGAGGCCAGCGCCGTTGAGGCGGCCGGGCGCATCTCCTATGGCGATGTCGGGCTGTGGACCGACGCGCAGATCGAACCGCTGAAGCGGGTCGTCGACTTCCTTCATTCCCAGGGCGCGGCCGCCGGCATCCAGCTTGCCCATGCCGGGCGCAAGGCCTCCGCCATGCCGCCCTGGAAGCCGAGCGTCACCGAAGAGGAAAAGCCGCGCATCGGCTATGAGGAATGGCAGCCGGTCGCCCCTTCCGCCGTGCCGCACGCCGAGGGATGGAAGATGCCGCATGCGCTGAGCGTTGCGGAGATTGCCGCCCTGGTGGAGGCCTTCGCCCAGTCGGCACGCTGCGCCGAGGAGGCCGGCTTCGACGTCGTCGAACTGCATGGCGCGCATGGCTATCTGATCGACCAGTTCCTTTCGCCGCTCGCCAACAAGCGCACAGACGAGTATGGCGGATCGCTTGAAAAACGCATGCGCTTCGCGCTCGAAATCGTCGCTGCGGTGCGCCGGGTCTGGCCGCAGGAAAAGCCGCTCTTCATGCGCTTCTCGGTGCAGGACTGGCATCCGGACGGCTGGCAGATCGCCGACAGCGTGGAACTGGCCAAACGCGTCAAGGCTCTGGGCGTCGACGTGATCGACTGCTCCTCGGGCGGCTTCGACGGCGCGAGGATCGAGGCGGCCCCGCTCTACCAGACCCCCTTCGCCGAGGCGGTGCGCAGCGGCGCCGACATCGCCACCATGGCGGTCGGCCTGATCGGCGATCCGCACGACGCCGAGGCGGTGCTGGCTGAGGGCAAGGCCGACCTCATCGCCCTCGCCCGCCCGGCCCTGGAAGACCCGCACTGGCCCATCAACGCCATGCGCGCGCTCGACCCGGCAGGCGATTTCTATGCGCTCTATCCGCGCCAGGCCGCCTTCGCCGTGCGCGCCCTGGACAGGGCGCTGTCGCGGGAATAGCCGGGCGCGCGATTCCTCGATCGGGCGGCGCTGCGCCCGCCTCAGCTCTTCCGCCTGCCCGATGGCGCGGGTTCTTCGCCCGCGCCCTCCTCGGCTATCGCGCCGGCGAGCAGCATCCGCGCCGCCCAGAGCGAAACGTCTGCGGCCTCGCGCGATGACAGATCGCAAACATCCTTCAGCACCACCAGCGTTTCGATGCCAGTCAGCAGCGACAGGCCGCAGACCAGCCGCCTGAACTGCGCCGGCGAAACGGAACCGCGCATCGGCTCCAGCGCCTCTTCCAGCCAGCCGACCCGCCGAGCGCCGCGCTTTGCCTTGTTCGTTCCCGTGACGGTGCCGGCAAGCAGCGCGCGGAACATCGCCTCGTTCGATTCGACCATCGCCAGCACCCTGCGAACGACATTGGCGACGCGCTCCTCCACCGGCGCGGCGCCGTCCTGCGCGGCAAGGTCCAGCGACGTGCTGTTGGCCACCGCGTCGAGCACCGCCTCGCGGACCATGTCCTGCGGCGCGG
>JAUIBM010000437.1 GCA_030428345.1 Alphaproteobacteria bacterium
ATTCCCGCCTGCTGAGGAGGCGAAGATGCCGCGGAGACCCGCCTGGGTAATGTCGCCGGTGAATTCCACCTCGACGCTTCCAATGCCGTAATTCTGCGCGGAGATGCCATCGCCCGCAGCGCTGATGTCGCCGCCGCTCATCGTCACCTTGATCGGACCAGTCGCCGAATAGGTGTAGATACCGTCGCCTGTTTCAGAGGTGATGTCGCCGGTGTGATCCACCGTCACGGACTCGGAGCCGTAGTTCTGCGCGAATATGCCGATTCCGTAGGAATCGATCGCACCGTACTGGTTCACAGTCACGGCGCCGCTGGACGAATAGGCATAGACGCCCTTGCCGTCGGCGTCGATCTCACCCGTCATGTTCACTTCGACAGATTCAGCGCCCCTGTTCTCGGCAAAAATGCCATCCCCGGCCGAATTGATGTCGCCGCCGGACATCGTCACCTTCACCGCACCGGAAGAGGAATAGGCATAGATGCCGATACCATAGGCATCGCCGGCGCCACGCGACGTGTCGATATCGCCCGTATGGTCGACAGTCACCGATTGCTCGCTCAGGCTCTGGGCGAAGATGCCGTCGCCATAGGAGTCGATTGCCCCGTACTGCTTGACGTCAACGGCGTCGTTCGCCGAATAGGCGTACACGCCCTTTCCGGTCTCCGAGGTGATCGCGCCATCCCAATCGACCGTGGCAGTTCCGTCGCCGTAAACGCCTGTCGCCTGAGCGAAGACGCCGTCGCCATAGGAGATCACCCTGCCGCTGCCGGAGACCTTCGCGTCGCCATCAGACGCGACGACTTCGAGTCCGCCGGCATTGACCGAGGTGACGTTGCCGTCATGCTGAATCTCGGCGTCGCCGGTAAGCGCCAGCGCCTCGATACCCTTGCCTCCGGCAAAGATCGCGCCTTCGCTGTCAACCAGAACATCGCCGCCGTCAGACAGGGCATAGATGCCGCGACCGCCCGCAAGGATGCTTCCGGTCTGGTCGATCGTCGTGTCGTGGCCGGTATCAGGCGAATTGTTGACCGCACTGATGCCGTCGCCAAACGTCTCGATGTAACCGGTATTGTCGATGACCAGCGGCGTACTGGAGGTCGTGACGTCGATGCCCGGGCCTCCGAGCGACAGGATATTGCCCGAATGCGTGACGGAGGTCTGCGTGCCGCCAACCTGGTTGTCGACATAGATGCCGGCGTCGCCGGAACTGATCGGACCGTCGATGTCCAGATCGACGCCGCCGACCGAAACCACCCTGACGCCTTCCGACTCGATGGCGAGGATGGCGCCGGTATGGTCGAGGGTCACCGATCCGCCGGTGCTTTCCAGATCAATGCCCGGCGCCTGCTCGGTGATGATGGTCGGAATGATATCGCCCAGCCAGCCGGTGGTGTCGCTGTTGACCGTGATCGGGCCCGTGGAGTGGAAGAAGATGCCCGAAGTCCCCGAGGCCGGTATGATCGGAAGATAGAGGCTGTTGACGTTGAGGGTCTCGGTCGGATCGCTTTCCGAAATCCCGCTCGACTGGTCGCCGGTGCAGGTAACCGTCGTGCCCAGGGTCGTGCAGGGCGTGTCGGCCAGAGCGGCGTTTCCGCCTGCCAGCAGGCCCGCGCCGGCCAGGATGCCCGAGGCGGCAAGCGCCCGCCACGCCGAGGAGGCGCCGAGCCGGTTCGCGCGTTTCTCCAACAGACTTCCTGACGTCTGCGCCGGATTGTTACGCGAATTCAATACCTTCATATGAGCCCCCCACGGCTATTCCAGCAAAACGGCGCATCCCTACGGTCAATGCTGCCGACTGCAAACTTGGATCACAGCGTACGTTAGCCGATTCCTTGCCGGCGCGTCAGGTATGATTTCAAACTTCCGAGAATAGGTTCGGCCCTGTTGCGAGTTCGCAACAACGAAGCTGTGCGCAAATCCCGCGTTATTCCTGGTCAACGGAACTTTTCGTTTTTTATCAGATAGATAAGGAAGGTCACAACCCAGTTGCCCTTGATCGAGCCGGCGGCCTGCTAGTGAAAATTTCTTCCTGCGGGCAATGCGTTCCGATTTTCGTCCAATCTTAACAATTCGCCCGAAACCAGCGGCGCGTGTCGTCCCGTCGCGCGGGCCAGCGCCGCCGAACCGATATCGTGTCCATTGGCGACTGCGAGCAGCGCCGGGGTCAGATCCGTGAGTTCGCGCGCGATGAGATGCACCACCAATCCCTCCTTCTGCACCTGCCCGCGAACCCGCAGCAGCCGTGCGCCCAGCACCACCCTTCGGTTGGCCTCGAAGACCTTCGGCCAGACAATGACATTGGCGACGCCGGTCTCGTCCTCCAGCGTCTCGAAGATCACCCCGCTCGCCGTGCCCGGGCGTTGGCGCACCAGCACCAACCCGGCGGTCGTCGCCATGCGCCCGTTCGGCGTCTGTGCGATTTGCGCCGCCGTGACGATGCCGCTCTGCCGGAAAGCCTGACGCAGAAAACTCACCGGATGCGCCTTGAGCGACAGTGAAAGGCTCTTGTAGTCGTGGATCACATCTTCGCCCGGCGGCAATGGCGGCAGGCCGGCGTCCGGCTCGCCCTGGTCTGCCGGGGGGCCGGCGGCGGCGAACAGAGGTAGGGCGTGCGCGCCGTCGCCGCCCTTCAGGCCCTTGACCGCCCACAGCGCGCCGCGCCGCTCCAGGCCCAGCGAGCGGAAGGCGTCGGCCCGCGCCAGACGCTCCAGCACGCCCGGGGCAAGGCCGGTGCGCAGCCACAGGTCGCGAACCGAATCGTAGCCCGCGCCGCGCTTGGAGACGATTGCCCGCGCCGCCTCCTCCTTCAGGCCCTTGACCTGAGAGAAGCCCAGGCGCAGCGCATGGGTCGAGTGGATATCGCCGGCCATCTCGCCATGGCGCTCCCAAAGGCGCCCGGATGCGGCAGGGCCCGGCTCCAGCGTGTTCTGCTCGAAGGAGTGGTTGATGTCGACCGGCCTCGCCTCGACGCCGTGCTCGCGCGCGTCGCGCACGATCTGCGCCGGAGCATAGAAGCCCATCGGCTGGGAATTCAGCAGCGCACAGGCGAAGACGTCCGGATAATGGCATTTCAGCCAGCACGAGACATAGACCAGCAGCGCGAAGGAAGCGGCGTGGCTCTCGGGAAAGCCGTAATCGGCGAAGCCCTCGATCTGGCTGAAGCAGCGCTCGGCGAAATCGCGCTCATAGCCGCGCGCCAGCATGCCGTTGATCAGCTTTTCGCGAAAATTGCCGATGGTGCCCGAACGCCGGAAGGTCGCCATCGCCCGGCGCAACTGATCGGCCTCGCCGGGCGTGAAACCGCCCGCGACGATGGCGATCTGCATCGCCTGCTCCTGGAATAGCGGAATGCCGAGCGTGCGCTTCAGCACCTCGTGCAATTCCTCGCTGACAGCCTCCGGATTCTCGATGCCCTGCCGGCGTTTGAGATAGGGATGGACCATGCCGCCCTGGATCGGGCCGGGCCGCACGATCGCCACCTCGATCACCAAATCATAGAATTCCCTTGGCTTCAGGCGCGGCAGCATCGACAT
>JAUIBM010000438.1 GCA_030428345.1 Alphaproteobacteria bacterium
TGCCGCCTTTGGGCTTCTGGTCGGAATCATGAAAGGCGGCACGATAGGGGGGGCGGTGCCCGCGATCCTGATCAACGTTCCCGGAACGCCCGACTGCGCGGCGACCACGCTGGACGGCTACCCGATGGCCAAGGCCGGCAAGGCGCTGAAGGCGATGAAGCTGGCGACAGCATCTGCCGTCACCGGCGACACGTTCAGCGACCTGGTATTGATAACGGTCTCGGTGCCGCTCGCATCTGTCGCGCTGATGATGGGGCCGGTCGAGGTTCTCGCTTTGCTGATCTTTTCCTTCGCGGTCATTTCCGGACTGCTTGGACAGTCATTGACCAAGGGGCTGATCGCACTGGCGCTGGGCTTGCTGTTCGCGACCGTCGGAGCCGATCCGCAGCATTCGACGCCGCGCCTGATTTTCGGGCATTTTGAATTTTTTGAGGGACTTCCGGTCGCGCCGCTCGCCATCGGCACGCTTGCGGTCGCCGAAATGTTTCGCCGGGTTTCGCAGACACGAGGCGATTCAAGACCCATGTTGCCCAAACACAGCGACGACCCGGCCGACCGGCGCCTGAGCTGGAGGGAATACTGGTCCTGCCGCTTCGTTCTCCTGCGCGGCGCGCTGATTGGAACCGGAATCGGCGCGGCTCCTGGCGTGGGGTCGACGGCGGCGGCCTTCCTGAGCTATGCCGCGACGAAAGAGGCATCCGACAATCCCGACAGCTTCGGCAAGGGCAATCCCAAGGGGATCGCCGCCACCGAGGCGGCGAACAGTGCTGTGTGCGGAGCCGATCTCATTCCGCTGCTGACGCTCGGAATTCCCGGCAGCGCCTCGGCGGCGATGCTGATCGGGGCCTTCACCATCCAGGGCATCCAGCCCGGGCCGTTGCTGTTCGACAATCAGGCCCAACTCATCTACGGCCTGTTCGGCGCGATGCTGATGGCCAATGCGGTCAACTTCGCCGTCGGCAATCTTCTGCTGCGCGTCTGGGCCAGGGTGATCATGGCGCCGGCATCGGTCATCCTTTCGGTGGCGCTCGTCCTGTGTCTGGTCGGCTCCTATTTGGCGTCCGGCGGCATGGTGGGTATCTGGGTCCTGCTGGCTTTCGCCTTGCTGGGCTATTTCATGACGAGTTACGGCTATCCCGTTGTGGTGTTCGTCATCGCCTTTTTCCTTGGACCGCGTTTCGAACTTTCGCTCGTCCAGACGCTGATCGTGACGCGGGGGCATCCGGTGCGCATTCTCGAACATCCGGTGGCGGTCGGTTTCCTCTTGCTCTCGATTCTTGCGATCTACATGACCGGCGTGCGCAAACCGCTTCGCAAGTGGCGGGACCGCCGGAAGGCGACCCTTATTGTGAAAGGCTGAAACAGACCCGATGACCCGCAACATCCTTTTCATCATGTGCGACCAGCTGCGCTACGACTATCTTGGCTGTGCGGGGCATCCGTCGTTGCGCACGCCCAATATCGACGCGCTGGCGGCGCGCGGCGTGCGGTTTGACCGCGCCTATGTCCAGTCCCCGATCTGCGGGCCGAGCCGGATGAGTTTCTATACAGGCCGGTACGTCATCAGCCACGGCTCGACCTGGAATTCCTCCCCGCTCAGGGTGGGCGAGTGGAACATCGGCAATCACCTGAACCCGCTCGGGATGCGCACCGTCCTGTGCGGCAAGACGCATATGGTGGCGGACACAGAGGGCATGCAGCGGCTTGGAATCGCCCCGGATGGTCCGATTGGCGCGCTCGTCGGCGAATGTGGGTTCGAGGTCTGGGACCGGCTAGACGGACTGCATCCGCCCAAGGTCTCGAAAAAGCCCAGCCACTACAATGACTACCTCAATGACCAGGGCTATGCGGGCGATGATCCATGGCATTACTGGGCCAATTCGGCAGAAGGCGACGAAGGTGAATTGCTTTCCGGCTGGCTGATGGAAAACGCTCGGCGTCCGGCCCGTGTCAGGGCCGAGGACAGCGAGACGGCCTATTCGGCCAAGCGCGCTCGCGAATTCATCGCGAGTGCGGGCGAAGCGCCCTGGTGCCTGCACCTCAGTTTCATCAAGCCGCACTGGCCATATATTGCGCCGGCGCCCTATCACGCCATGTATGACGCCAGCGACGTGATTGCTGCCAATCGCGATGAGGCCGAGAAGGCGGACGCGCATCCGATCCTCGACGCGTTCCGCAAGCATCGTGTTTGCGAGGTCTTTTCCCGTCCCGACGTGCGCGAGACGACCATCCCGGCCTATATGGGATTGATCAGCCAGATCGATGACGAGATCGGTGCGCTGGTCGAATGGCTGGAGCAAACCGGACGCATCAACGACACGATGATCGTCTTCACCTCCGATCACGGCGACTATCTCGGCGATCATTGGCTGGGCGAAAAAGAGCTGTTTCACGAATCGTCCGTGCGAATTCCGCTGATTATCGTTGATCCCTCAAACGCCGCCGACAGGACGCGCGGGATGGTGCGCGACGAACTGGTGGAAGCCATCGACCTGCTGCCGACCTTCGTGGAGGTCGCGGGCGGCGAGGTGCCGCATCACATTCTCGAGGGACATTCATTGCTTCCGCTGTTGCACGATCCGGCGCCGCGCCCGCTACGCGATGCGGTGTTCAGCGAATATGACTATTCCTTCCGCCTGGTGCGCGATCTGCTCGGGCGCAACATTCGCGACTGCCGGTTGCAGATGGTCTTCGACGGCCGCTGGAAAATGATCCGGGCGGAGGGATTCAGGCCGATGCTCTATGATCTGGACAGCGACCCCGACGAACTGCGTGACCTGGGGGCCGATCCGGCGATGGCGCCGGTGATCGAGCGTCTGAACGAGCGCCTGTTGTCATGGGCGACGTCGCACCACGCCCGCATCACCCGATCCGATGCCGCTATCGAAGCCTATGCGGGCACTGAATTCGACGCCGGCATTCTTATCGGATTCTGGGATGAAGACGATTTGCGCGAGGCAATTGCCAAAGGACATGGTGGCAATTGAACCACCCAAGCGATATCGCCGATGCGCAAGCAGCCTGTGTTGCTCGGTGATCGCCGGCACCGACCGCTCCGGATGGGTTTGGTCATGAAGCGCGACCAGTGTGCCATTCGGTGCGGCAGATCGAGATAACGGTTAGACGGGCGGCAATTTCTCCACGATCTGGAAGCCGGCCCCGGCGAGCGCCGCAATCTCGCGGGCGATCGTCCCGAAATTCTCAAGGAATTGAGAGAGCCTTTCGATCGGCCTCTGATACGAACCAGCCTGCGCAGGGCGGCGCATCTCCGCAGATTTCACATCCGCTGATACCGGAGCTTGCCCGTTCTTCTCGTGGCCAGGCGACGGCCCAGCCACGCTCAGGCATTCCGTTCTGACGGTTTCCTGCGAAGCGCTATCGGTTCTATTTGAACGGCTTGTGGTAGCGCGCTTCGAAATCCGCTTCGTCCCATACGCCGATATAGACGCCGGGCGCTTCGACATTGGTCTGTCTCTCGACCATTCCGGCGGTGACGGTAATGCGGGTGTGGAACCGGCGGGACCA
>JAUIBM010000439.1 GCA_030428345.1 Alphaproteobacteria bacterium
TCTGTGCGGGGGCGAGCGGAAATTCGGACAGGGTGGTTCCCTGCGTTTCCTCGGTCCTCGATCCGCAGTTCAGCAATCGCTACGGTCCGGGGAACCTGTTCGACGGCGATCCGAGCACCGCCTGGGTCGAGGGCGCCGCCGATGACGGGCTTGGCGAAGCCATCGTCTTGCGCTTCGGCGCACCGCGCACGGTGTCACGCGTCTCGCTCATGAACGGCTACAACAAGGACCGGGAAATCTATGCCAAGAACAACCGCGTGCGAACGCTGAAGCTCTCCGATTCCGCCGGCCGACGGTTCCAGGCGTCGATCAACGATTCCGGCGAGTGGCAGACTCTGACGCTGCCGGGAGACGTGAAGATCGAATGGTTGTCGCTGGCGATTGGCTCCGTCTATCCGGGCGTCAAGTACCGGGATACGGCGATCAGCGAAATCCGCGTACAATGAGACCCGTCGCATTCTGGCTCGCCGCAGTCCTTGCGCTGTCGGCGGCGGGGCGCGCGCGCTGCGCCGATCTGCCCGAGGGGTTCGTCTTCTTGGGCGATGTCGATCCGGGCATCGTCCAGGAAATGCGATATGCCGGCGCCGGCAATTTCACCGGCGAAGCCGTGCCCGGCTATGAAGGCGGGGAGTGCGTGCTCGCCCGCCCTGTCGCCGAGGCCCTGTCGCGCGTTCAGACGGCGGCGAAGGCGGAGGGACGAACGCTGATCGTGTTCGACTGCTATCGGCCGCAACGCGCGGTCGACCGGTTCGTGGCCTGGGTCAAGGCCGGCGGTGCGGCGCGCGATCCGGTCTGGCATCCGCGAATCGCCCGCAACCAGCTGGTCGCCAAGGGATATATCGCTTCACGATCGGGGCATTCCTCCGGCGGGTCTGTCGATCTCGGATTTGGCGTGGCGACGCCCGGGGAGGCAGGCGGCCCGCCGACTGTCGAGCCGGCCAAAATGGGCGGAGCCTTCGATATGTTCGACGTCATCAGCCATACGCGCGCAAAGACCGTGCCCCGGCAGGCCCGCGCGAATCGCGAATGGCTGGTTTCCGCCATGAAAGCACAGGGATTTGCGAATTATGATCGCGAATGGTGGCATTTCCGCTACACAGGGGAGCCGTTTGCGGGTCGCGCATTCGACTTTGTCATTCCGGCGCGCCGGTGAACTCCGTTAAAATCCCGCCCTGCGCAGGCATCGCGCGATTGTGGGAGGTGTGGCGGAATGCACTGCGTTTTGTTGCAAACCGTTGCGACATAAGGTTTCATGCTTCCCCAGTGAAGGGGAAGGCATTCAAGGGAGATGGCATGATGAAACGTCTATTGAGCATCGCCGCCGCAGGTTTGCTTTCGACCGCCCTGGTGGGCGGAGCGGGCATTTCCAATTTTGCGGCAGCGCAATCACTCGATTCCGATGCGATCGTGAACAGTCTCAAGCCCAAGGCCAAGACGCGTTCGCTGACGCGCTCGTTCAGCACCCAGAGCAGCGGTCCGAGCGCGGAGGATTCGCAGTTCCTGAAGTCCCTGCCGACGCGGGGCATTCGGATCGAACAGCGCAAGAAGCTGGAAGAGATCGTGAAGAAGGAAGATCTGCCGCGCATCGATATCGAGATCAATTTCGACTACGATTCCGCGGCGATCCGCTCGGATTCGGTCAAGGACGTGATCGAACTGGGCAAGGCGCTTTCCAACGAGGCGCTGGCCGGTTCGCGGATCGTTCTCAACGGTCATACCGACGCCGCCGGCAGCGACGCCTATAACCAGGAACTGTCCGAGCGCCGCGCTATCGCGGTGCGCAAGTTCCTCGTCGACAATTTCGGCATCAAGCCGGACCGCCTCGTCGCGATCGGCTATGGCGAGGAGAGCCTGAAGAACACGGCCGATCCGCTGGCGGCCGAAAACCGCCGCGTCGAGGTGATCAACCTCAGCAGCGGCTGATCGCACAAATACGGATTGCGTGGCGCCTTGGCCATGCGTGAATTTGGCCGGGCAATGGGCTGTCCGGCCGGCTTTTCCTGATAGGGGGGCAATTTGGCCGGCAAGACCATCGTAATCCTGCTTTGCCTGGTGGCGACGCTTCTATCCGTGCCTGCCGTCAGTGCTTTTGGCCTGTTGACCTGGATTTCCCTGGCAGCCTCCTCCACGGGCTTCGTGGCGATGGCGCTCAACCAGTTCCTGGCGACGCGGCCGCGCATGCTGGAGCCGCTGTTCGGCGGGCTGGACCGCATCTACCGCTTTCACCGCACGCTCGGCATCACTGCGCTGGCGCTTATCCTGATCCACTATTTCGTGACGCCCGACTTCCAGGGCAAGCAATTGACCAGCGGCCTCAACATCGCGGCCAAGACAGCCGGCGAGTGGGGCTTCTACGGACTGGTGGCGCTGATTGTCCTCAGCTGGGTCAAGCGCATCCCCTTCACCAAGTTCGAGATCCCCTACCATCTGTGGCGGCAGAGCCATCGATTCATCGGGGTGTTCTTCATCCTGATCGCGTTCCACCAGTTCTTTATCAAGCGGCCGTTCGGCGGCGACGCCTTGCTGGCCGGATACCTGACGATCTTCGCGATCGTCGGCGTTCTGAGCTTCGCCTATACGCAGTTCATCGCCTTCACCAAGCGGCGCCGGTATGAGGTGACGCAGATCCTGCGGCTGCCGGCGGCGACCGTGGTCGAGGCAAAGCCGGTGCGCCGGCCGATCAAGGCCAAGCCCGGCCAGTTCGGGTTCCTGCACTTCAACAAGGCCGGACTGCGCGAGCCGCATCCCTTCACGATCGCGGGCGTCCGGCCCGACGGCTCGATCCGCTTCGCCATCAAGCCCCTGGGCGATTATACCAAGCGGCTGCGCGAACTGGCGGCCGAAGGCGACCGCATCCTGGTCGAGGGCGGCTATGGCCGCTTCACCCATTCGCGCGGGTCCGACAAGCAGATCTGGCTGGCCGGCGGGATCGGCATTACCCCCTTCCTGGCCATGGCGGAGAGCCTGTCGCCGCAGGAGAAGCGAAACATCCACCTGGTGCATTGCGTGCGCGATGCGAGCGAGGCGGTCGACGACGCCTTGCTGTTCAGCAAGTCGCAGGAGGTTGCCAATTTCAGCTTCGTCCTGCACGATTCGCAGGCCGCCGGCAGGATCGACGCCGACAAGCTGGTTGCTGGGGCGCCGTTCGATCTCAATGGCGCCGATCTCTGGTTCTGCGGTCCGCCGCCATTGCGCCAGGCGATCGTGACGGGGTTAAGCAAGGCGGGAAAGAAATTGGGGCGTGTCGAGTATGAGCGGTTCGAGTTCCGATGAGCGCGAGCCGCCGAGTATCTGTCTGCAGCTTGCGGCGCGGTGCTTGTGTGCAAACACACAACGGTGCGTTCGCATCCGAAATATATGAATCCCTGCGCCTATGCGCCGGTTTGTAACAGGAGACCAGACCATGCCTCCAACCCCAAAATCCTTCGCACCCGTTCCCTTGCGCGCGAAGCGCGCGGGAACGGCAATCGCTGTCCGGCTGGCCGCCGGCGCGGTTCTGGCCGCGACAT
>JAUIBM010000440.1 GCA_030428345.1 Alphaproteobacteria bacterium
ACGCGGGGATAAGTTTCTTGGGGCCAGGCTTTCCGCACCGCTCCACCGTCCTCAAGGTGAGCCTGTCGGTTCGCGCCACTCTCCCCCCTTGCGGGGGAGATGTCTGCGCAGCAGACAGAGGGGGGTGAAGCTGCGATCACTGACCTTGTGGCCATACCCCCCTCTGCCCCTGCCGGGGCATCTCCCCCGCAAGGGGGGAGACTGTTCCAGAGATGCGCGGCCTTGCCAGCCTCACGCCAAGCTGAAGGCGCGCCCCCCTCACGGTAAGCCTGTCGAACCGCGAGGTGCGGGGAACTTCTGATTCCATTGCAAGAACCACTCCGCCAGCCCGGGCGCGACAATCTACGCAAAATGGGAGAAGGGGCTTCGGTACAAATCAGCGGCATTAGATGGCAAACGCACCAAGCCTAATGTCGATACTCAACGGGAGAACTGGAGTTGATTAGATACAAGAGGATTCCGACTCCACAACCCGCAACACGTCTGGTTAGGTGGCGGTTATGGCTTCTTTACTGCGATACATTCTCAGTGCGTTTGCCGGGGCATTCCTCGCAATGTTTGCGGAGCCGTTCTTTTCTGCGTTGCTCCAAGATCTCGGAATTGACACATCCAAGTGGGCTGGGCCGCTCATGACGCAGGTGTGGTTGATTCTCGCGGAAGACTGGGTTCGCCTCGTTGGGGCGGGAGTTGTTGGCGCTGCTATTGGCGCATGGTCGCACTGGCTGGCAATCAGTTTCGACCGTCGCATAATCGCAGAACCTAAGCCGCCTCGGCCTGATACGCGTCTCAGAATAAGATTGGGCGACGATGGGACGTTTCTACAAGAAGCTGCCATCAATATTGATGGATGGCAGCAAACATGCCATTCATTCAGTGTAAAAGGGGTGGGCGGAGTAGAATCAAATCAATTTGATACTCTATCCATAACTTTCGAAGTACAAATTGATTATGAGAGACCAATAATAAACACTTATGGGCACAAGACTCCACGAGTAAATTTTTTTAACATTGGGAGAAATGGCAGCGTTTTACAGTTTCTAGACAAGATTGAAGCGCCTATTTTTGAAATCTGGTTTCCTCCAATCGGATATTATGACGAAAAGACCAAAGCAAGTCTAGGGCAGGAGCCCGCACTTCGGCCGCTGCCAAGCGCTGGAGAGAAAACGCAGCCGTGAAATTTCAGCGCAACAGCTCACGGGGTGCTATCGTACCCTTCGTGATCATGTTCGTTGTTCTCGGATTCGAGCTGTTTGGCGACACCACCAACCCGCTCCGACACGGAATGGCGGCACTGTTTCAGGACGACCAACTGTCAGGCAAATATCGTCCGAGGACAACAGACATTCCCGCGCTCGTTACTGTTCACGCGCGATCTATTCGTGTCGCCTGGTTCGTCCTTCTTGCGATACCAGACGAGGTCCTTTTCGCTTTCGATCCCGCGGTGGGTTGGGTCTCTCATCCGGAGTCGAGGCAAACACAGTCCATGCCCCCCTACCGCGTTGTCGGCAGGGTGCGGTTGCCGCGCATCAGGATCAGCGGCGTCGTATAATATTCCCCGCGCGGGTCCGACAGATTGTCGAATTCGCTGAGCACGACCCGCACCGGCCCGCTGTCCGGCGCGCTCGCCGGCTTGCTGACATGGCAGTACATCGGCCCGTCAAAGGGCGTGAACACATAGATGTCCGGGCGCGGCGCGCGGAAGAAATTGTCGCCCTTCTGCGTGAACACCTGCTCCCATTCCGCGTCGCTCATACGCACATTCTGGTCGACCAGCAGCCAGTTGAAGGCGTTCCAGCAGGCCGCCTTGCGCGTGTCGGAGCGGATCGCGTTGTCGCGATAGCCGATCAGGTCGATGTCGAAATAGGCCAGGTCGTCCACGGTGTCGATGTAATAGAAATCCTCGTCGCGATGGGCGACGATCTCGGCGATCAGGTCGTCGTCGACGAACAGATCCTTCTTGTGCTTCTGCAGTTCCGAGATCGCATCGAGCGCGATGGTGTAGGAAGCCAGCACCTGATCGCGCGAATAATCGCCATCGGCGACGACAAGCTGCGGCGCATGGAAGCCGAGCCGGGAATCGGGCGAAAGCAGGCGCGAGGCCGAAAAGCCCTCGCCGCTGCGGCTGTTGTAGCGCCCGCCCAGGAAGGCGATGGCGCAGGCCGACAGGCAGGATTTTCCATCCTCCACGCGGGTCGTCACGTCAAAGCGGGAGAACAGACGCGCCAGCGCGATGCCCTCAAGATAGTTGCCGCCCGGCCCGGACAGGCAGACGACATACTGCTCCTGCGGCAGGTGGCTGGGATAGTTGGAGACCTTGCCGGTATCGGCGGCGAGCCGCTGCTCCACCGCCGCCGCGTCGCCCTTTTCGATCGGCCCGTCGAGCCGCAGCGAGCATTGCGACTGCAGCCCCGGCGCGCCCGTGCCCTCGGCGAAGCTGATTGCGCGGGCGGCGGCGGGATTGGAAAGGCCGATGCCGATGGCGGCAAGGGCGGTGACGAGGGCTTGCAAGTATCTGCCGGATTTCACGAATTTCCTCCAGGGGTTGCTCCCCCGGATCATAACCCGCACAGACAATCAGGCAAACCCCGCAAGGCGCATTGCCTCCCCGCGCAAGCGGGGAGGCGTATCGACTGGCGCTCAGACCTGCTGCGGGCGCATGTCGCCCTTCGAGATGCCCGCGACCGCCACCGGCTTCTTCATGGCGTCGCGGCGGAAGGGTTCGCCCAGTTCCTGGTTGATCATGGCCTCGATCAGCGTGGTCTTGCCATGCTTCATCTGGTCCTCGACCGCCTTTTCCAGCGCGGCGGACAATTCGTCCATGGTGCGCGCGGTCACGCCCTCAAGGCCGCAGGCCCGGGCGATGCCGGCATAGGAAACCTGCGTGTCGAGCTCGGTGCCGACGAAATTGTCGTCATACCACAGGGTCGAATTGCGCTTTTCCGCGCCCCACTGATAGTTGCGGAAGACGACCATGGTGATCGCCGGCCACTCCTCGCGCCCGATGGCGGTGAGCTCGGTGACCGCGATGCCGAAGGCGCCGTCGCCCGAGAAGCCGACTACCGGCGTCTCCGGGCAGGCGATCTTCGCCCCCACGATCGAGGGCAGGCCGTAGCCGCAAGGACCGAACAGGCCCGGCGCCAGATATTTGCGCCCCGCCTCGAAGGTGGGATAGGCGTTGCCGATGGCGCAGTTGTTGCCGATGTCGGAGGAGATGATCGCCTCGCGCGGCAGCGTGCGCTGGATGGCGCGCCAGGCCATGCGCGGGCTCATCCATTCGGGCTTGGCCTCGCGGGCGCGGTGGTTCCAGGTCGTGCCCGGATCGTCCTCCTCGTGGTCCATCGAGGAAAGCTGCTGCGCCCAGGCCGATTTGGTCTGCGCGATCGCCGCCTTGCGCTCCTCGCGGCCGGCATTGCCCGCCGCCTCGCCAAGCCGCTCCAGGATGGAATCGGCGACCTTGCGCGCATCGCCGACAATGCCGACGCTTACCGGCTTGGTGAGGCC
>JAUIBM010000441.1 GCA_030428345.1 Alphaproteobacteria bacterium
GGCGCGTCGACGGTCGCCAATGTCGTCTTCAACGTGCAGTCGCCCGATGCTTCGGATTTCACGAAATCTGAGCCGCAGATCTCAGCGCTGTTTGCGCGGGCGCTGTCGCGCGCTCAAAGAATCTTGTGAGGAGCCATGACGGCAGGCGCCGCATTCCACGAGGTGCGCTTTCCCACCGCCATCGCGCTTGGCGCGAGCGGTGGGCCGACGCGGCGCACCGAAATCGTCTCGCTCGGCTCCGGCCACGAGCAGCGCAATCAGCGATGGGCGCAGTCGCGCAGGCGTTATGACGCCGGCTTCGGCATACGCTCGCTGGACGATCTCCATGCCGTGATCGCCTTCTTCGAGGCGCGGGCCGGCCGCCTCTACGGATTTCGTTTCCGCGATCCGCTCGACCGCAAGTCCTGCGCGCCGGGAGATCAACCCGGTCCACTCGACCAGCATCTCGGCGTCGGCGACGGCGAAACCGCCGATTTCCAACTGGTGAAGACCGCTGTCGCGTCGCCAGGCGGTATTCCACGACCGATTGCAAAGCCGGTCGCGGGCACGGTGCGCATTGCGGTGGACGGCGTTGAAGTGGCTGAAGGCCTCGATTTTTCCCTGGATGCGGCGACCGGCGTGGTTTCCTTTGCCGCTTTGTCCGTTCCGCCTGCCGCCGCGGTCGTCACCGCGGGTTTCGAGTTCGACGTTCCGGTGCGCTTCGACACGGACGAGATCCGGGTCAACCTTGTCGCGTTCGAAGCCGGCGACATCCCTTCCATTCCGTTGATCGAGGTGTTCCCTTGAGAACTGTTCCACCGGCTCTTGCCGAGCATCTCGGGCGCGCGGCGACGACGCTGTGCCGCTGCTGGAAGCTTGTACGGCGCGACGGACAGACATTCGGCTTCACCGATCACGACCGGGCCCTTGCTTTTGACGGCGTTGAATTCGAAGCGGCCAGCGGGCTTTCGGCCGGCGAGATGCAGCAGGATCTGGGGCTGAATGCAGAGAGCCAGGAAATTGTGGGTGCGCTGACCTCCGATCGCATCTCGCCTGACGACATCAGCGCCGACCGCTTCGACGGCGCACGTGTCGAGGTGTTTCTCGTCAACTGGGCCGATCCGGCCGAACGGCTGCTGGAACGCGTCTTCACCATCGGCGCAATCACCCGCCGCGATGGCGCGTTCCATGTCGAGCTTCGCAGCCTGACGACCGATTTGAGCCAGACCCGAGGCAGGAATATTTCCCGGCTCTGCGATGCCGATCTGGGCGACGGGCGATGCGGGATCGATCTCGCCCTGCCGCAATGGAGCGCGGAAGGCAGCGTGCTCGCGGTGCGTTCCGGTCTGTGCCTGGAGATTGGCGGGCTATCCGCATTTGCAGCCAACCATTTTCGTGGCGGACGCCTGAGCGTGGTTTCCGGCCCCAATTCGGGCGCCGCGGTCGAGATCGCCGGTCAGGAAATGCAGGACGGGATCGCCATTGTCTCGCTCTGGAAGCCTTTCGCGTTCGAACTTGCGGCCACCGAGGCGGTTCGCCTCACTGCCGGTTGCGACAAGCACTTCGCGACATGCCGGGACCGCTTCGCCAATTCGGTGAACTTTCGTGGGTTTCCTCACATCCCCGGCAATGATTTCGCGCTCGGCTATGCTTCGACGTTCGACGTGATGGATGGCGGGGCGCTGATCCCGTGAGCGCCACCATCAACGAAATTGTACTTGCCGAGGCCCGGCTCTGGATCGGCACGCCCTACCTTCATCAGGCTTCGACCAGAGGGGCGGGATGCGACTGCCTGGGCCTTGCCCGTGGCGTGTGGCGCGCCGTCATCGGCGCCGAACCCGAGCGATTGCCCGCCTATTCGCGCGATTGGGGTGAGGTGGGGCGGCAAGAGCATGTCCTCGGCTTCGCCAGACGCCATCTGCGCGAGATCGCGCCATCCAGCGCCGTGCCTGGCGATCTCGTCGTCTTTCGCTGGCGGGCGGGCAACATCGCCAAGCACATGGGGTTTCTGGCTGGCGAAGGCCGCTTCATCCATGCCTGGGAGCGCGTCGGCGTCGCCGAAGCGGCGCTGACCCCGAGCTGGCGCAAGCGCATCGCGGCGTTTTTCCGATTTCCCGACCCATCCAGGAATCCGTTCTGATGGCCACCCTCGTTTTGCAATCCGCAGGCGCCGCCATCGGCGCGTCATTCGGACCGATCGGCGCAATGGTGGGTCGCGCCGCCGGCGCCATCGCAGGCAATTATCTGGACCAGCGCCTGTTCGGCGGAGACAGCGTGATACGCGGGCCGCGCCTTGAGGAGGCGCGCATCCTTTCCTCCTCCGATGGCGCGCCGATGCCGCGGCTCTATGGCCGGGCCAGGCTCGGCGGCCAACTCGTCTGGGCCACCCGGTTCGAGGAGCGCCGCTCACGCTCGAAAAGCGGAGGCAAGGGCTCCTCCGGAGTCACCGTCGAGGAATATTCCTATTTCGCCAACTTCGCCGTGGCGATCTGCGAGGGCCCGGTTTCCGGCTTCGGCCGGGTCTGGGCCGACGGCAACGAACTCGATCAGACCAAATACGAGATCCGCTTTCACTCCGGCGAGGAATCCCAACTGCCCGATCCGCTGGTCGAGGGGAAGCAGGGCGCCGGCAACGCCCCCGCCATGCGAGGGACGGCCTATGCCGTTTTCGAGGGATTTCCGTTGGAATCCTTCGGAAACCGGATTCCGCAATTGAGCTTCGAGGTGGTGCGATCCGTCGCGCGTCTGGACAAGGAGGTCCGCGCGGTCACCCTGATTCCCGGCTCGACCGAGTTCGGCCTTGATCCGAAGCCGGTGTATGCCCGCATTCGGGGAAAGGGAAGGGTCACCCACAACCGCAACAATCTGGTCGCCCGCACCGATTGGGAGGCTTCGATCGACGCCTTGCAGGCGCTCTGCCCCAATCTCGAACGCGTGGCGCTGGTGGTCGCCTGGTTTGGCGATGACTTGCGGGCCGGCGAATGCCGCATCGCACCGCGCGTGGAATATGCCGATTCGGGAGCGGACTGGCGCGTGAGCGATCTGGAGCGCGGCGAAGCGCAGGAGGTTTCGCGCGTGGAGGGACGGCCGGCCTATGGCGGAACGCCCGGCGACAGCACGGTGGTAGCCGCGATCCGCGATCTGCGCCTGAGGGGGCTCGAAGTGGCGCTCTATCCCTTCATCATGATGGATGTTCCCGCCGACAACGCCTTGCCCGATCCCTCAGGCGCACCGCAGCAGCCGGCCTATCCCTGGCGCGGCGACATCACCTGTGATCCGGCGCCGGGCGTCGAGGGCGCGGCCGACCGTTCGGCATCCGCGCGAACCCAGATCGACGATTTTGTCGGCGACGCGACGCCGGGGCATTTTTCCCTCAATGGTGAAAGCGTCCACTTCTCGGGCTCGCAGTGGGGGTTTCGCCGCATGGTCCTGCACTACGCCAATCTGGCGCTTGCGGCCGGCGGCGTCGATGCCTTCCTGATCGGTTCGGAAATGCGTGGCCTGACGCCGATCCGCGAC
>JAUIBM010000442.1 GCA_030428345.1 Alphaproteobacteria bacterium
GACGCCTATGTGCAGACGAACGTCACGGGCACGCTGAACGTGCTGCAGGCCGCCCGGCGCCATGGCACCGCGCGCGTCATCTCGACCTCGACCTCCGAGGTCTACGGCACCGCGCAATTCGTACCGATCACCGAGGATCATCCCCTGAACGCCCAGTCCCCCTATGCCGCGACCAAGACCGCGGCGGACCAGCTGGCGCTGTCGTTCCACAAGTCCTTCGAGACGCCCGTCGCGGTCCTGCGGCCATTCAACACCTATGGCCCGCGCCAATCGGCCCGCGCGGTGATCCCCACCATCATCAGCCAGATCGCCGCCGGGGCGCGGCGGATCAAGCTTGGCGCCCTGCACCCGACACGGGACTTCACCTATGCCGGGGACACCGCGCGTGGCTTCGTGCAGGCGATGGGCTGCGACGCGGCGATCGGCCGGGTGACGAACATCGGCTCTGGCTTCGAGATCTCCATCGGCGACACCGCCGCCGCTATCGCCGAGGTGATGGGCGCCGAGGTCGAGATCGTGACCGACGCAGAGCGCATGCGCCCCGAGGCCAGCGAGGTGGAACGCCTGTTCGCCGGCGTCGCCGACGCCACGCGCCTCTTCGGCTGGGACCCCGAACATGGCGGCCTCGACGGCCTGAAACGCGGCCTGGAGAAGACCGCCGCGTGGTTTCAGGACCCGGCGAACCTGGCCGCTTACAAGACCGATCGGTACAACGTCTAGCGTCGGCGGGAAGGTGATGAGAACGGAACACGCCGCATCGTGGCAAGTTGCATCGCCCGGATGCAGCTGTGGGCCCGATATTGCAGAGACCGTCAGGATTGGAACACCAGCAGAGAGTTGCATTAGATGATTGAGCAAATTCACTCCGACCCTCGAAAAGATACGCTCGACCTGTTGGTCTACAGCCCGGATGCGACCGATCCGCCGACCTTCTACGGCTTGCCACAGAGGATCGAGTTCTGTTCCAGATGCGGGGTGTCGAACCAGCGCCCGAATTCGACGGTCGAGCACAAACACACCCGGGACAGCAAGAAGACGACCATACGGTTCGATGAGGACGCGGTGTGCGATGCCTGCAAGGTGGCCGAAGAGAAGCAGGGCGTGATCGACTGGGATCTGCGACGAAAGGAGCTTGAAGAGCTTTGTGATCGGTATCGTTCGAAGGATGGGTCCTATGATTGCCTGGTGCCCGGATCCGGCGGCAAGGACAGTTTCTACCAGACCTGGATGCTGAAGTACGAGTTCGGCATGAACCCCCTTACGGTGACCTGGGCGCCGCACATCTACACGGACTGGGGCTGGCGCAACTTCAACCGCTGGATTCACTCGGGCTTCGACAACTATCTGGTGACGCCGAACGGGCGCGCAAAGCGGCTGATCACCCGGTTGGCCGTGGAGAACCTTTTCCACCCGTTCCAGCCCTTCATCTTCGGACAGAAGTCGCTTGCGCCCCGGATTGCGAAACAGTTCGGGATTCCGCTGATCTTCTACGGCGAGAACGAGGCGGAATACGGCAATCCCATCGCCGACACCTCGTCCGCGAAACGCGATTTCGCCTACTTTAGCACCAGCAATGACGCCGAGATCTTCCTTGGCGGCACGTCCTTGAAGTCGCTCAAGGAAGACTATGGCATGCGAGAGGCCGACCTGAGCCTCTACAAGCCAGCCAACCCCGAGGACCTGGAACGCGCCGGGATCGAGGTTCACTACCTGGGCTACTATCTGAAGTGGCATCCACAGGGGGCATATTACTTCGCCGTCGAGAACGGCGGGTTCGAAGCCTCGCCCGAGCGGACACCGGGAACCTATTCGAAATACAACTCCATCGATGATCGGATCGACGATTTCCACTACTACACGACCTACGTGAAGTTCGGGATCGGGCGCGCGACCTATGACGCCAGCCAGGAAGTCCGGTCGGGCGATCTCGACCGCGAAGAGGCTGTTGCGCTCATCCGTCGATACGATGGCGAGTTTCCGGAACGCTTCGCCGAGGAACTGTTCGCCTACCTCAGCCTGCCTGAAAAGGAGTTCCCGGTTGCCTCCAGGATGTTCGAGGAACCGATCATGGATCGCGCCTACTTCGATGCCTTGTCCGACCGGTTCCGCTCGCCCCATCTCTGGGTGAACGAAGGTGGCAAGTGGCGCCTGCGCCGCACCGTCTTCGACGCGAACTGAGGTTTGACATGGCACTTCGGCTGATATCGCGGCTCGACGTCAAGATGGCCCACCTTATCAAGGGGGTGCAGATGGAGGGGTGGCGCAAGATGGGCGACCCCAAGGAACGCTCCAGGCGCTACTATGCGGAGGGCGCCGACGAGATCCTCTATATCGACGTGGTAGCAAGCCTCTACGAACGGAACAACCTGCAGGACATCGTCAGGGAAGTGGCAAGCGAGACCTTCGTTCCGATAACCGTCGGCGGCGGGATTTCAGACGTC
Source organism: Alphaproteobacteria bacterium (assembly GCA_030428345.1). Taxonomy (GTDB): domain Bacteria; phylum Pseudomonadota; class Alphaproteobacteria; order Rhizobiales; family Rhizobiaceae; genus BOKV01. The sequence goes on from JAUIBM010000442.1 coordinate 2,442, forward strand.
GCCTCGGCCAAGGCGTTGATGGATGTCGGCGCCGACAAGATCGCGCTGAACACCGCCGCGACGAAACGGCCAGAGTTGCTGACCGAATTGAGCGACACGTTCGGATCCCAGGCCGTCGTCCTGAATATAGAGGCCAAATCGCTTCCCGGAGGCGGTTGGACCGTGATGACCGACAACGGGCGCAACCATACCGGCCTTGACGCCGTTGCCTGGGCGGCGGACGCCCCCGGACGAGGGGTGGGTGAGATCCTGATAACCTCGATCGATCGGGACGGAACCAATCGCGGCATGGACCTGGAGCTGGTATCCGCGGTAACCCGCGAGGTGGACATCCCGGTCATCGCCTCGGGCGGGTGTGCCTCTTCGGCGCACGCGCTGGAAGCGGCACAGCATGGTGCAAGCGCCGTGGCCCTGGCGCGCGCGCTTCATACCGACCAGCTTTCGCTCGGAGACCTGCGGTCGGGGCTTCAGGATGCCGGTCTGGACATCAGGCCTCTTCCCAGAAGGCAGCTTGCCCATGTTTAAGCGTGTAACCGTCGTCGACTACGGCATCGGGAATGTCTTCTCGGTGTGCAATGCGCTGCAGAAGATCGGAGCAGAGCCCCAGCTCACCGATGACCCCAACGCCATTGCCCAAGCCGAACGCCTGATCCTGCCCGGTGTGGGGGCGTTCTCCCGTGCCATGGAAAACCTCAAGCAACGCGGACATGTGGACGCCATTGCCGGCTTCATCGAAACGGGCCGCCCCTTTCTCGGGATCTGCATCGGCATGCAGCTTCTCATGGAGGTCTCGACAGAGTTCGGAGAGTATGCCGGACTTGGGCATATCGCCGGAAAGGTCGACATGATCTCCAAGACCGATGCAGATGGCCGACCGCTGGATGTGCCGCACATCAGCTGGGCAGAGGTGACGCCGACTTCCTTTGGCGCCGCTCACCCCCTGTTCTCAACTCCGCAAGATGATCCCGGCGCCAGCTACTTCTACTTCGTCCACTCCTTCATGGCCTATCCCCATAACCCCGAGCATCTTCTGGCCACGGCGACCTACGGGGGG
>JAUIBM010000443.1 GCA_030428345.1 Alphaproteobacteria bacterium
TTGCAGACGAGCCGGCTGTTGACGATCCGCAATTCGGAAACCCGGGCCGCCCCTGCAAATATCTCGTCCGTGGCGGCGCGGTCGCCGAACTCGATCCGAAACGCCTGGTTGTCGGAGGCTTCAGGATGGACCAGCGGCACGTTCGGGTCGAGCGCCTTGTCGGTCTCGACAACCGCCGGGCGCGCCTCCCATTCGATCTCGATCAGTTCCGAGGCGTCGCGGGCAATCTCAACGGAATCGGCCACGACAAAGGCGACGGCGTCGCCGACATGGCGAACGATGTCAGCGCAAAGCACCGGAATGTCGCGCTTCACCGCCATCGAGCCGTCGGGCTGCTTGGTGGGAATCTGCGTCGAGAGCGGCTTGAGGTGGGTCAGATCGGCGGCTGTCAGCACCAAATGGACACCGGGGTGGGCGCGGGCCGCCTCCACATCCATGATCTTGAATGACGCATGCGCATGGGGCGAGCGCAGGACATAGCCGAAGAGCTGGCCGTCGGGCTGGAAGTCGTCGGTGTAGCGGCCGCGACCGGTGATGAAGGCATTGTCTTCCTTGCGCAGGAGCGGCGCGCCCATCCCGAATTTCGCGTGTGCAATCTCATTCATGAAACCGTCTCCAACTCTTGTGTGTCGTAATTTGTCAAACTTTGCGCAACCGGCGGGCGTGCCTCGCGAAGCAGGCATAACATAGGCCGGCGACGATGCAATAACAGGCTCGGAAGCTGGAATACTCCATCGATCGGGCGGCGCCCCGCAGGCCCCTCTTATCCGCGTTCGCGCAGCGCGGCGACCAGCCCGGCGGTCGAGCTATCGCGCCCGGTCGGTTCAGCCGAGCCCTCGAGGAAGGGCTGGATTTCGGTCGCCAGAACCTTGCCCAGTTCAACCCCCCATTGGTCGAAGCTGTTGATGTCCCAGATCGCGCCCTGAACGAAGACCTTGTGCTCGTAGAGCGCGATCAACATGCCGAGCGTGCGCGGCGTCAACTGGCGATAGACGAAGGTGTTCGAGGGCCGGTTGCCCGGGAAGACGCGATGCGGGGCGATGCGCGCGACCGATTGCCCGTCCATGCCCTTCGCATGCATTTCGGCGGACGCTTCCTCGAGCGTACGCCCCTTCATCAACGCTTCGCTCTGGGCCAGGCAGTTGGCGAGGAGCATGACGTGATGCTTGCCGAGGTCTTCATGCGGGCGCGCCGCCACCAGGAAATCGCACGGGATGACCGAGGTCCCCTGGTGGATCAACTGGTAGAAGGCGTGCTGGCCATTCGTGCCGGGTTCGCCCCACACCACGGGACCGGTCTCCCAGGCCACCGGCTCGCCGGCGAGGGTCACGCGCTTGCCGTTCGATTCCATGTCCAGTTGCTGAAGATAGGCAGGAAAGCGCCCCAGCCGGTTGTCATAGGGAAGGACCGCGTGCGAGGCGAAGCCCCAGACATTGCGATACCAGACCCCCAGGAGTCCCATGATCACGGGGATGTTCCGCTCGAGCGGCGCCTTGCGGAAATGCTCGTCGACCGCATGAGCCCCGTCGAGAAACGCGTCGAATTCGTCCGGGCCGATCGCCAGCATGAGCGACAGGCCGATGGCCGACCAGATCGAGTAGCGCCCGCCGACCCAGTCCCAGAAGCCGAAGGTGCGCTCGTCCTCGATGCCGAAATCGCGGGTAGCGGCAAGATTGGTGGAGAGCGCGGCGAAATGCCTGCCGGCGCCGTCCTCGCCCACGGCGCTGGCGATCCATTGCCGCGCCGAGCGGGCATTGGCCATGGTCTCCGCCGTGGTGAAGGTCTTGGAAGCGATGATGAACAGCGTCGTGGCCGGATCGAGCCGGGAGACGGTATCTGCGAAATCGGCTCCGTCGACATTGGAGACGAAATGGGTTCGCGGGCCGTCGGCATAGGGCGAGAGCGCGCGCGCCGCCATGGCCGGCCCCAGATCGGACCCGCCAATGCCGACATTGACGACATCGCTGACCTTGCCGCCGGTGACGCGATATTCGCCGGACCGCACCGCGTCGGCGAATGCCCGCATCGACGCCAGCACCGTGGCGATTCCCGGCATGACGTCCTCGCCATCGACGAGAACGGGCGTTCCGGAACGGTTGCGCAGCGCCGTATGCAGCACCGCCCTGCCCTCGGTCACGTTGATCGGTTCGCCCGCAAACATGGCGTCGCGCCTTGCCTCGACCCCCGCTTCGCGCGCCAGCGAAAGCAGGCCGTCCAGCGCGGCGGCGTCGATTCGGTTCTTGGAATAGTCGAACAGCAGATCGTCCAGTTGCAGGGAGAACCGCGAGAACCGCGCCGGATCCGCATCGAACAGTTCACGCATCGGCTGGCTGTCCAGCCGCTCGCGATGCTTGCGCAGCAGCTCAAAAGCAGCGCTCGGATTCATGGCACAACTCCGATGATGTCGGCGGGATCCCGCGCGATTGGCAATATGCCGGCGCGGCGCTAAGTTTTCCGTCAGGATTCGGCTTCATGCCGCCACAATCCCGTCGCACCCAGCCATCGAGTCCGGGTTCGCGGATCGCAACCATAATGGAAAGTTTGCGCCTTGAGAACAGAAACAGGTCAGGTCGTCCGCCTCAAGGATTATCGCAAGCCCGACTACAGGGTTCGCACGGTCGACCTCACCTTCCGGCTCCACCCCGACGATACTCGCGTTCTGGCGCGTCTCGAGATCGAACGCGATCGCGATACGGCGGCCGGCGTTCCGCTCGAACTCGACGGCGATGAAGTGGCGCTGATCTCTGTCGCGATCAATGGCGAGGCGGTCCCCGGCGACGCCATGCAGGTCGACGCGAACAAGCTCGTTCTGAAGAAGCCGCCGCGCAAGCGCAGTTTCAGCGTCGAGATCGAGACCTCGATCAGTCCCGCGGCGAACACCAGGCTGATGGGGCTGTATCGCAGCAGCGGCAATTATTGCACGCAATGCGAGGCGCAGGGCTTTCGCCGGATCACCTTTTTCACAGACCGCCCGGATGTGCTGGCCGTCTACACGACGCGCATCGAGGCCGACGAAAGCGAGGCGCCGGTCCTCCTGGGCAACGGCAATTGCACCGAGACCGGCAAATTGCCGGACGGGCGTCACTACGCCGTCTGGCACGACCCGCACCCCAAGCCCAGCTATCTGTTCGCGCTCGTTGGCGGCGATCTGGACTCGATCCACGAAACCTTCGTCACCTGCTCGGGGCGGCAAGTCGCGCTGCGGATCTTCGTCGAGAAGGGCAAGACGGCGCGCGCCGCCTACGCCATGGACGCGCTGATCCGCTCGATGAAATGGGACGAGGAGGCATTCGGACGCGAATATGATCTCGACGTCTTCAACATCGTGGCCGTCTCGGACTTCAACATGGGCGCGATGGAGAACAAGGGGCTCAACATCTTCAACGACCGGCTGGTGCTGGCCGATCCCGAAACGGCGTCCGACGCCGACTATCAGGGCATAGAGCGGGTCATCGCCCATGAATATTTTCACAACTGGACCGGCAACCGC
>JAUIBM010000444.1 GCA_030428345.1 Alphaproteobacteria bacterium
TCGTTCTCCATACTATCGCCATCAAGTAACAAGCAATTTTTGTGCCAAACTACCAATACGGGACCAATATCCACAGAAAAAATTTTTACGCCGCCGCTTTCGCATAAACGCGCGAGGCTCGTGGACGATTTCGCGCCCCGCGGTCGCCGTCATCCTAAACGCATTCTGTGGAAAAGTAGATCGCCTTTAGGTTAATTCCCATTTTGCATTGCATTTTGCGAATCTCCGGCAGCAATTGCTTTCCAAAACGCAACGATGCGGCCTCTGGTATCCACCCATGCGCCACGATAGCGTTGCCGCGAGCAACCCTCGGTGAAGAGAAGGGCAAGATGCATTCATATGGAATCGATGGGTACGGAGAGGTGCCGGCACTGCGCGAGCGGGCCGTTCCGGAACCAGGGCCGGGCGAGGTCCGGGTCAGGATTGCCGCCTGCGGCCTGAACTTCGCCGATCTCCTGATGATTGAGGGCAAGTATCAGGAACGCCCGAACCCACCCTTCGCGCTCGGGATGGAACCGGCTGGCTGGATTGACGCACTTGGCCCGGGCACGCACGGCCCTGCCCCCGGCACCCGCGTCGCGGTATACGCGAATTCCGGCGGGCTTGCCGAATATGGCTGCTTTCCCGCAGCGCGTTGCGTCGCGCTGCCCGATACGATGCCGTTCGATGATGCCGCCGCCTTCCAGATCGCCTATGGCACCAGCCATGTGGCGCTTGACCACCGCGCGCGGCTGCAGGCGGGAGAAACGCTGCTGGTCCTCGGCGCGGCGGGCGGCGTCGGGCTGACGGCGGTGGAGATCGGCAAGCTCATGGGCGCCCGCGTCATCGCCTGCGCGCGGGGGGCGAACAAGCTGACCGCGGCCCAATCCGCCGGCGCAGACCACCTGATCGACAGCGAGACCGAAGACCTGCGCGACGCCGTGAAGGCGCTCGGCGGGGCAGATGTGGTCTATGACCCGGTCGGCGGCGACCAGTTCACCGCGGCATTCCGGGCAACCAAGCCGGACGGGCGCATTGTCGTCATCGGCTTTGCCAGCGGAACGGTGCCGCAGATCCCCGCCAACCACCTCCTCGTCAAGAATATCTCGGTCCTCGGGCTGCACTGGGGCGCATATCTCGGTTTCCGGCCAGAGGTGCTTACCGAAAGCCTCGCGACCCTGCTCGACTGGTACGGCGAAGGCGGCCTGCGCCCGCACATCTCGCACAGGTTTCCGCTGGCTCAGGCCGGCGAGGCGTTGGAAACGCTCAGGGCGCGGAAATCGACCGGCAAGGTCGTGGTGCGGATCGCCGGCGCCGAATAGGCGGCCGCGATCTCCGACTTGAGGCGGTCCGTCACCTCGCCCTTCTGCACGCCCGCATCGTAAAGGCATATCCGCATGGCGCCCAGGGCGGGCAACCCGGCAGAGCGGCCCACCTCTTCCGTGCCTTCGGGCAACAGCCCGCGCATTCGCGCCGAAACCGCGAGATCGGCGGCGATCATGGCCTGAACGGTATCGTTCGAACGCCCGGAGAACCCCATCTCCCAGGCGATGCCGGCGCGGTCCAGCGCAGCAAGCGCGACGGGGCGGAACTTGCAGCTGTCTTCGAAGCCGAGCCGCAGCGGGCGCTGCTGCGCCGCCATGCCTCCGCGCGCGCCGATCCAGACCAGCTCGCGCTCATCCAGAACCACACCGCCATCGCCCGGCATCTCTTCTGTCGTCAGGATAAGGTCGTATTCCCCGCGCGCGAATTCTTCCTTCAGGCGCGGCGTGAAGCAGGAGACGAGGTTCACGCGGGCACAGGGGAATACCGCGCTCAACCGCTTCAGCACGGCGGGAATGGCCGGGTAGACGATGTCATGAGGCACGCCAAGGCGGATTTCGCAATCGAACGCGGTGTCCGTCATGCGTGACAACGCCTCGTCATTCAGTTCCAGCATCCGTCGCGCATAGTGCAGCAGTTGCTCTCCTTCCGGGGTCAGCGTCAGCTTGCGCTGCGCGCGGGTGAAGAACGTCGTCCCGAGGCCCTCCTCCAGCCGCTTGATCTGCATGGAGACGGCGGATTGGGTGAGATTCAAAAGCCCCGCCGCCCGAGTAACCCCGCCGGAATCGGCCACCGCAACCAGCGCACGAAGGGCCGTCAGGTCCAGATTTCTCGGCATATTCACAATCCGTGATGATTTATCATTCAATCATTCATTTCCATAATTCATCACGTCGCGCCATATAAATCAAGCCTCCTGATACTTCCGCACAAAGACATCACGATTTGAAAGGAAAACTGATGGACCATGTCATCATTCATACCCGCCCCTGCCGCCCCCTGGGCCTCCTTGCCCGGCTCAAGCAGGCGAGGACGTTGCGGCGCCAGCGCCTGGCGCTCGCAGAGCTGAACGATCATCTTCTCGCCGATATCGGCATCACATCGGGCGAAGCCCTTGCAGAGGCGGAACGCCCGGTATGGGACGCCCCTGCGAACTGGCGAAAGTAAAGGCGCAGGATTCGCGCCGGAAAAGCTTGAATTCCAAGGCCACCTTCCCGATATTTCCAATGAAGGGGGCGGCCGTGGTGCCGCCGCCGCAGGAAACGCATGTGGAGGCTTTGATGGCAGAATTTGACACGGTCCGCGCCGGCCACGCAGGGGCCCGGACCCTTGCGATCGACGAGGGCCTGCGCGCCCATATGAACAAGGTCTATGGACTTATGTCCATCGGCATGGTGCTGACTGCCGCCGCCGCCTGGGCGATCGCGGGACTGGCGACCACGACCGATCCGTCGCTCGCCGCGGCACAAGTCGGCGCCGACAAGTACCTGACAAGCTTTGGTGCGGCGCTCTACCTCTCGCCGCTCAAATGGGTGGTGATGTTCGCGCCGCTCGCCTTCGTCTTCGCCTTCGGCGCGGTCATCAGCCGCATGTCGGCGGCCGCGGCACAACTCGTGTTTTACGCCTTCGCCGTGACGATGGGCGTCTCTATCAGCTCGATCTTCCTCGTCTTCACCGGCTATTCGATCGTGCAGACCTTCCTCGTGACCGCCGTCGCCTTCGCCGGGCTATCGCTCTGGGGCTACACGACGAAAAAGGACATCTCGGGCTGGGGGTCGTTCCTCATCATGGGTGTGATCGGGCTCCTCGTGGCCTCGATCGTGAACATCTTCCTCGGCTCGCCGGCGGTCATGTTCGCAATCTCGGCGATCGGCATTCTGATCTTCGCGGGCCTGACCGCCTACGACACGCAGAACATCAAGAACACCTACCTCGCCCATGCCCAGCACGGCGACAGCGAGTGGCTGGGCAAGTCGGCGATCATGGGGGCACTGAACCTCTATCTCGACTTCATCAACATGTTCATGTTCCTGCTGCAGTTCCTCGGCAACCGCGAGTGACCTGAGCGAAACGCGACGAAAGAAGGGCCGGGGATTTCCCGGCCCTTTTCTTTTGGTACCGGGGATGGGAGCATCGCGAACGGAGGTTCCCATGCCCTTATTCCGCCCCGACCAGA
>JAUIBM010000445.1 GCA_030428345.1 Alphaproteobacteria bacterium
CCTGGCCGACCCTTCTGAAGACTCCAAGGAGCGCAGCACCTGTCTGGGAGTGAGAGGCTGCGAATACTTCGCAACGATGTATGACGCCTTCGGCCAGCCGGACAAGGCGCGACCATTCCTCGAAGACATTCCAAGCAGGTTCACTGTCGAAAACAGTGGCGCAAATGTTTCTGCCGGCGAAGCCGATGCATTGACTGAACTGGCAATCGAGACCGGGCTGGCGCATGCGGGGGCTGGTCGCTACCAGTTGGCGCTCGCCTATTTCGAGACCGCCCAGGCCGGATTTGAATACATGTCCGATCTGCGTCAACCGCTTTCCAACATTGCCAACATCCAGGTCGCGGCCGCGACCGCGCGCGCAAAATACGCGATTGGCGAGAAGGACGCGGCGCATCAACTGACCACTCACATGCTTGAGGCGGCAGTGCGCAAGCTGAGCGGGCGCGCATCGACCAGTAGCGATGAACTGATCCGCTGGTCGCATCGCCTGCGCGACATTTTCGAGGTTCATCTCGACAGTTCGGCGGCAAACGCGGAAGGCGAAATCGCGGGCGATGAGGAAACCTTTTTCGCCTTCCAGTATCTTCAGTCGACGAAGACAGCCGGAACCGTCGCCAAAATCGCGGAGCGGGCGGGCGGCGAGGGCGACGATGCCGTTCGGCGTCGCCAGGACATCGATCTGCAACTGGCGGAACTTTACGATTCACTGCTCCCGGAAACCGGGCGCAACGCCAGGAAGCTGATTGAGCGGATCGATCGGCTGGAGCGCGAGAAGAAGGAGATTTCACCGTCCGCGCAAAGCCGGCTGCTCAGGCTCGAGCAGAAGCCCGCCGCAATCGATGCAATGGTCAGGCGCCTGCGCGCGGCGGTCCAGGATTACCTGGAAACCGGCGGCGACCAGTATGCCGTGAAGGCGTGGCGTTTGACGCCGTTCCGCGAACCGTATCAGGCGCTGCTTGCGCCATTCGACGACCTGCTATCCAGTGCTGATCGGCTCTATTTCGTTCCCAATGGCGCATTCGGCAGCCTGCCCTTGTCCGCTCTGTTGAGTAGCGAGCCGCCAAAGCCCGACATGACGGCGTCTGAAATGCGCGAGGCAAAGCTGGGTTGGTTCGCGCGCGATCATGCGGTCAACGTGCTGCCCTCGGTGCAGTCGCTTGCCACGCTGGCGCGTTCGGCCGTCCGAAATCCGAAAGACCAGCGGCCATTCCTGGGGGTCGGCAATCCGGATTTCGGTGCGGGAATCCGTGTGGCAGCGGCGACGGCCCGCTCGCTCACAGACCAGTTGATCGAGGTGCCTCCGCTTCCCGATACGCAAACCGAGATTGCCCGCATTGCAGACATTCTCGCTGCCGACCCGGCGCGCGACCTTCTGGTCGGGGAGAACGCGAGCGAAAGCGTGCTTCGCGAGATGGACCTGAAACAATATCGCGTCATCAATTTCGCTACGCACGGCATTCTTGCCGGCCAATTGCGCGGCGTCGACGAGCCGGCGTTGATCCTGTCGATTCCGAAAAAGAAAAGTGACCGGGACGACGGGGTGCTGAAAGCGAGCGAAATCGCAACCTACAAGCTCGACGCCGATCTCGTCATTCTATCCGCGTGCAACACCGCCGGCAGTGACGGAACGCCGGGCGCGGAAGGCCTTTCCGGCCTGGCAAAGGCCTTCTTCTACGCGGGGGCGCGCAATCTGGTCGTTACCCATTGGGAAATACCTTCCGCGCCGGCGGTCGAGATAGCGACAGGCATGATCGAAGCCTTTGCGCAAACCGGCGAGGCCGACTGGGCGCAGGCGCTTCGCCATTCGGTGGTTGCCATGATCGACGGCAAGGGGCCGCCCGAATTCGCCCATCCGGCGGCCTGGGGCGCGCACATGGTTGTCGGCGCCTCCACGCGCTGAAGACGGCTCCGATCAGCCGAATACCACGCCGTCGAAAAGCTTGCGGGCGGTTCTGAGGATGGCGGCGCGCTCGACAGAGCCGTCGGCGGCGAGGGTCGCGACAACCGTCATCTCGCCGGTCGGGTGCTCCACGGAAAGCGTCTTTTCGCGGCCTTCGGGAATGCTCGCCATCGCGGCGGCGGGCGATCCGGGGATGAGGCAAGCGGTCGCGACGCTCACCGCGCCCAGCACGCCGATCGAGGAATGACAGCGATGCGGGATGAAGGTTCGGGTCGAGATCGCGCCGCCATTGGCCGCAGGCGAAACCATGGTCATCTTGGGCACGGATTTCTCGGTCACGTCGCCGAGATTCATCATCGGGCCGGCCTTGAGGCGGATCGCCTCCAGCTTGGCGCGCAGGGAGCTGTTGCCCTCAAGATCGCTCGGTGTTTCCGTGCCGGTAATTCCGAGGTCGGAGGCGCGCATCACCACGCAGGGCATGCCGTTGTCGATCAACGTCGCTTCGATACCCTCGATAACGTCGACGGCATTGCCGGTCGGCAGAAGCGCGCCGCAGGAAGAGCCCGCCGTGTCCTCGAAGGCAATGGGGATGGGCGCGGCGGTTCCCGGCACGCCGTCAATGCGCGCCTCGCCGTCATAGCGCACGCGCCCGTCGGGGGTTTCTACCGTGGCGATGGCGATCTGGCCCGTGTTCTCCATGAAGATGCGGATCTGGGTGCGTTGGCTAGCCACTGGGAGCAGGCCGCGCTCGATGGCAAAGGGGCCGACGCCGGCCAGAATGTTCCCGCAGTTCTGGGCGTCGGTGACGATCGGGCGGTCGACGAAGACCTGGAGGAAGAGATAGTCGACATCAACGTCCGGCCGATCTGATTTGCGCACGACCGCGACCTTGGAAGTGAGCGGGTCGGCGCCGCCCATGCCATCGATCTGTCGCGGATCGGGCGATCCCATGGCGCGCAGCAGGAAGGCGTCGCGCTCGGCAGGATCGGTCGGCAGATCGGCGGTCAGGAAGTAGCCGCCCTTGGAGGTGCCGCCGCGCATCCACATGCAGCGCACGCCATCCGTATCAGACATATTTCAGCCCCTTGGCCGCCAGTTTCTCCCGCATGCCATAGACGTCGAGGCCGAGTTCGCCGACCTGGAATCGGGCGCGGTTGGCCGCCTCCTTTTCCTCGCGTGCGAGGCAGGCGCCGGCCACGTCCCGGGCCTCGGCTCGGGGGACGACGCACACGCCGTCATCGTCGGCGATGATCACGTCTCCGGGATGGACCAGCGCACCGGCGCAGACGAGCGGCAGATTGACGTCGCCGATCGTCTCCTTGACCGTTCCTTGCGCCGAGATGGCGCGCGACCAGACCGGGAAGCCCAGTTCCTGGAGTTCGCGGATATCGCGGCAGCCGGCCTCGATGATCAAGCCGCGCACGCCGCGCTGCATCAGCGATGTCGCCAGCAATTCGCCGAAATAGCCGGCGTCGCAGGGGGAGGTGGGCGAGGCGACGACAATGTCCCCCTCGCGGCATTGCTCCACCGCGACATGCAGCATCCAGTTGTCGCCCGGCGGCAGCGAGACGGTGATC
>JAUIBM010000446.1 GCA_030428345.1 Alphaproteobacteria bacterium
TCATACTCCTCGGTGAAATCACCAACCAGCATCAGAATCTTCTTGCCGGACATAAGTTCTCCTCCCTGAAAACGTTTGCTCCCCAGGCAGTCCTGTCGGACTCCCTCGCCGCGTAACATTGAACAGAAAGAGGAAACTGGAAAGCCGTATTCCCCATGCTGGCCGATATCCAACAGGAAGCTGCAAAAATGCGACAGCCCTGGACCGCCGCCCCTGGCCCTTTTGTCAGCCGTTGCGATCCCATCCGCGTTCGGCGAGGTCGAGGACTGCCTTGCGCAGGCCCGCATAGCCGCTGCATCGGCAGAGATTGCCCGCGAGCACCGTTTCCAGTTCGTGCCGGTCGGGCGCATCCCCGCGCTCCCGCAACGCGACCAGCGAGACCAGAAGTCCGGGCGCGCAATAGCCACATTGGATCGCGCCCTCCTCTTTCAGGGAGCGCACGAGCGCATCGGCCCGCGCACCCAACCCCTCGGCCGTAACGATCTCCACGCCATCCATGCGCGCAGCGATCAGCAGGCAGGCATTGGCAGCCGCGCCATCGGCGAGGATCGTGCAGGCGCCGCACCGCCCGATTCCGCAGGAAGTCTTGACGCTTTCCACACCGCAGACTTCCGCGAGAATGCGTGTGGCTCGCTCGAACGGATCGGCCTCCAGCGTCTGGCGCTCGCCATTGAGCACGAATGAAAGGATCATCCTTGCGCCCTTCCCGCCGCCAGTGTTTCCAGAACCCATTGCGGTCGAACCGGCAATTCGGGTGGGGCGCAGTTCAGCGCCGCCGCGACGGCATTAGCGATGGCCGGAGCGGCCGCATTGATCCCGATCTCCCCCGCCCCGCGATGGCCGACTGGATCGTCGGGAGACAACCAGGCCACGGGGTGGACTGCGATATCGGGAACATCGGCGATCGTCGGCAGAAAATAGCTGTCGAAATTGAGCGCCTGCGCACTTCCGGCTTCATAGGGCTGGTGCTCGGTGAGGCAAAATCCCAGCGCCTGCGCCCCCGCGCCCACCATCTGCCCCTGGAAGGCCAGCGGGCTGATCTGCGGCCCGCAGGCCGGGACCAGATCGAGGTCCGTGCAAACGACCTGCCCGGTCCATCGGTCGATCCGCACACGCGCCCGCGCCCCGCAGACCGCAAAGAGCGTGTGGCAAGCCTGTCCGCCATGACGGGTTTCTATTCCCGGCACCTCGATCCGCGTCACGATCTCGCCGCTTCGGGCAGCGAGCGCCGCAAGGGTGAGATCCGGCAGGTTGCGAAGCGACGACCGGCGAGAGAAGCCGCCGGGGCCAAGCCGGATTTCCGCCTCCGGAGCGTCGAGGATCTTGGCCGCCTGCGCGATCAGATGCTCGCGGAACCGGTCCTGCCCCGCCCGCACCAGACGCAGCGCGATCTGCGTCCCGCGCGAGGCGGAAGTCGGGCCGCTATCGGTCTCTGCACGCGTCCCGCCGATCGCGCAGGCGACATCGTCTTCGGTGAGATCGAATGTCGATTGCAGGATGCCCCTGACCGAGGTTTCCAGTCCCTGTCCCATCTCGACGAGGGAACTGCGAAATTCGACGCGTCCGTCGCTGGTCAGGGCGAGCGCACCGATGGCGCCGTTTGGCCCGCCGCCGGCAAAGCCTTCGCCCTTCCTCACCAGCGAATAGCCCGTACCGGTCACGAAGCGCTCGCTATCCTCGATTGCGGGCAAGGCAGGCAGAGCGGACAACGCCCCCGCCGCCATAGGCAGTTCCGGCTGCGGGATCATGACCTGGCCGAGCGGGCCCCTGTCGTTCGCGCCAGCCAGATTGAGCCGCCGAATGGTCAGGGTATCGATGCCGGCCATGCGCGCCAGGCCATCCAGCGCCACTTCCAGCGCTGTCAGGGTCTGTAGCGCGCCGAACCCGCGAAACGCGCCGGCAACGCCATTGTTGGTATAGGCGAGCCGGCCCTTCAGGCGGACCGCGCCGAAACGGTATGCGCCCTGGATGCACTCCATCCCGGTATCCAGAACTTCCGGGCCGAAGCTGCCATAAGCGCCGCCGTCCACGAGAACGTCGGCCGTCAGCGCCAGGAGCCGCCCCTCGCCATCGCATCCGATCCGGATCGAAAGGTCGAAGGGATGCCGCGTCGTAGCGAAGGCCATGCTCTGCGGCCGGGTCAGCACCAGGCGGACCGGCCGCCTTGCCTTCCACCCGAGAAGGGCCAGCACCGGCTGGATGTGAATTTCCTCCTTGCCGCCATAGCTGCCGCCGATCGGCGAGCCGGTGACGCTGACATCCGCCTCGCGAAGGCCAAGCAGGGTTGCGACGAGTTTTCGGGTGGCGAAGGGGCTGTGCGTCGCGGCGCGCAACTCCAGCCCATGCGGCGAGGGAACGCAGATCCCGCCTTCCAGCTCCAGCGCGCCGGGCACCTGACGAGGCGTCGTGAGCCGATGCTCGAAGATATGCGCGCACTGCGCGAAGGCGGCCTGCGTATCGCCGTCGGCATAGTCGAAGCGGTGGCAAAGATTGCCGACCTCGTGCAGCGTGGCAGCCGCCTCGCTCAACGCCTCGCCGGGCGTGGCAATGACAGGAAGCGGGTCCAGTTCGAGTTGGACAAGGGCGAGCGCCTGCTGTGCGATCTGCGCCGTCTCGGCCGCCACGGCCGCGATCGGCTCGCCCTGGAACCGCACCTTGCCGCGCGCCAGCGGCGGACGATCCGCGATGGAAGGCCCCATGAGAAAGTCGTGCGGCGCATCCTCGGCGGTGACAACCGCATGGACGCCCGGCAGTTCCCGCGCCGCCGACACGTCGATCCGCAAGATCCTGGCATGCGGCAGCGGACTGGTCAGAAGCACTCCGTGCAAGGCGCCTTCCGGCGCGCCTTCGGCGAGGTAGCGAAAGCTGCCGCGCAGCTTTTCCTCAAGGCCGAAGACAGCGCTCATGCAGCGCCCCGCGAGGCAATGGCGTCCAAATGTCCGCAAAGCATGTTGCGCGCCGCGGACTTCAGGTAGGCATCAACACCCAGCGGGAACAAGGACGGTGGCAGAGGACCGGCAAGCGACGCAAGCGCCAGCGACACGCCATGCCCGGCAAAGCGGACCGCGAGCCTCGCGACATCGCCTTCGAGGCAACCGGCGATGACAATTTGCGACGGGCTGAACATCTGGCGATGGCCCAGCTTCTCCGCGAACAGGCGGCGACCGCGCGAAGAGGGTACGACAATGGCTGCAAGCAAGGCGTCGCCCCCCGCGGCGGGGCGCTCGGTCAGCGACAAACCTCCTTGTCCGCCGGCGAAGCACAACCGTGCGTCCAGGGCGGAAAACAGGACTTCCAGATCGCCCGAGCCCCACAGCAGATTGCCGCCAAGGCTGGCCTGGTCGGGCTGACGAAAACCCTTGCCAAAGAAGTTGGCTCAAGAGGGATACGGGTTAACGCAGTAGCGCCAGGATTCATTGAAACCAGGCTAACCGATGTCCTGTCGGATGAGCTAAAAGAAGGCGCA
>JAUIBM010000447.1 GCA_030428345.1 Alphaproteobacteria bacterium
GGCGGCGGCGTGATCGGGCTCGAACTGGGCTCGGTCTGGAGCCGGCTTGGCGCCAAGGTCACGGTGGTCGAGTATCTCGACAAGCTGCTCGGCGCGATGGACGCCGATACCTCGAAGCAGTTCCAGCGCATCCTCACCAAGCAGGGCGTCGATATCCGCCTCTCGGCCAAGGTGACCGCGGTGGCGCGCGCCGACGAGACCGCGGTCGTCACCTATGAGCCGGTTGCCGGGGGCGAGGCGCAGACCCTGGAGGCCGATGTCGTGCTGGTCTCGACCGGCCGCCGCCCCTACACGGAGGGCCTGGGCCTTGAGGGCGTCGGCGTCGAGATGGAGCGGGGCCGCGTCAAGATCGACAAGCACTGGCGCACCAATGTCGGGGGCATCTACGCCATCGGCGATGTCGTCGCCGGTCCGATGCTGGCGCACAAGGCGGAGGACGAGGGCGTCGCCGTCGCGGAAATCATGGCCGGCCAGGCGGGTCATGTGAATTACGACGTCATTCCGAGCGTGGTCTACACGCAGCCGGAAATCGCCTCGGTCGGCAAGACCGAGGAGGAATTGAAGGCGGCCGGGGTGGAATATGTCGCCGGCAAGTTCCCGTTCTCGGCCAATGGCCGCGCCCGCGCCATGAACCATCCGGAGGGATTCGTGAAGTTCCTCGCCGACAAGGCCACCGACCGGGTGCTGGGCGTGCATATCCTGGGATATGGCGCCGGCGAGATGATCCACGAAGCGGCGGTGCTGATGGAATTCGGCGGTTCGTCGGAGGATCTGGGCCGGACCTGCCATGCCCATCCGACCATGTCGGAAGCCGTGCGGGAGGCGGCGCTGGCGACCTTCTTCAAGCCGCTGCATATCTGATTGCCGGGCCGGCGCGCGCCGGCCCGTCGAAATTCCAACGACCAACGAAACGGCCGGTCGCCCCGAAGGGCGACCGGCCGTTTTCATGATTTCCAGGGATTTGCCGTCTCGCGAGCCGTTCAGGCCGCGTCAGTTCGCTCCCGGAACCTTCGGCAGTTCGATGTTGACGTTGATGTCCTTCTGGCCGTCCAGCGCGCCGGTGCTGTACAGATAGGCGCCTCCGGCGGCCAGGACCAGCAGCAACAGGATTGCTACGAACCAGCCTGCTCCGCTCTTGTTGCCGACGACGACGGTCTCATGTTCACGATTGGCCATGTTTCTTCTCCTGGGTTCCGCAAGTGAACGCGGCAGCAGGGAAACGGTTCCAGAAATTCTCGAACGGCGAGATCTTCCAATTGTACATCCTTCATCTCTCTATCGCAGGTTGACCCGACTCGCCCTTGTTGTGTAGGTCGTGGGCCTCTGCAATCAGGAGAAGAAGTAGATGATAAGACGCTTGACGTTCACCCTCGCACTGTGTTTGTGCGCGACTTTCCCGGCACTCGCTGATCCGGGCCAGGACTTCATAATTGAGAAGGTCAATCAGCAGTATCACGCTCTCTTGCGCCAGGTTGGCAGCAACAGCGAAAAGGGCAAGAAGATAAAGGCTATTTACAAGCGCACCATCAAGGTGGTCCAGTCGCAAGCTGGGCTCAAGGGCCGCGGCGACGCGGAAGCAGGCGTCCGAGAAATGATGGCGATAGCGCGATAGCCCGAGGGGCAGCGAAGCCCACCTCGCCGCACCAAGAATGGTACGGCTCCAATCCAAGCAACGGCAAACCGAGTCACTGCGCCATGAACCCGAGGCCGGAAATCCCGGCGGGACCGGCCCGCCGGGCGATGGCGAGTGTTATTCCGCCTGTTTGGTTTCGACCTTGATTGTGGTCGGATCGAAGGTGCTCATGCCTTCGGTCTCGGTAGCCTCGATGCTTGCGACCGTCTGCTGCGGCTGGGCTTCGGCATTGTGCGCGCTGTGATAGCTGCAGGCTGCGGCCAGTGATGCCGGAGAAGCCGCCAGGCCGGCGATGGCCATTACGGTAAGCAGTCTCTTCATCATGCGTTCCTTTCTGGAGGTCAGGATTTACGCTAACCGCGAAAGGCTAACACACAGATCACGCAAGGTCATCTTTGCGGCGGTAACAGAGTCGCGAGGACGGAGACCGGCAGAGGCGGGCGATCAGCGGGCGAGCGGCTCGGCCGTGTAGCCGCGATCGCGAAGCAGGGCGACGAGACCATCCGATCCGGGCAGGTGCAGCGCGCCGACGGCAATGAATGCACCCCCCTTCTCCAGCCAGGGCAAGGCGCGGGTCGCCATGATGCGGTTGCGCTCGCCGATCAGCAGTTTCTGGAACTCGGCATAGCCCTCGCCCTGATAGGTGTCGGGCGAGACGACCCGCATCAGCGGCAGGAGCATGGCCGTGTCTCCCGCGAGATAGAGCTGCTTGGTGGTCTCCAGCAAATCGTCGGACAGGTCCTGCATCTTCACCATGTCGGAAAGCGCGCGGCGGTGAAACGCCTCGGGAATTGCGCCGACCGCGCGAAACTGCTCCTCGATGGTCTCCAGGTTCACGACCTCGATGGACGCGGCGCGCGCCTCGGCAATGACGACGGCGTCGAGCGCCGGCTCACCCGCCCCCGCCGCCGCGATCTCGCATAGCGGCCTGGAAATGAAGGCGCTGAGCATCCAGGGCTGCATCTGGCGCGCCACGGCCCAGGGCAGGCGCCGCGATTCGACGGCGGCCTGCAGCGGGGCGATCTCGCTTTCGGGCAGGATCGCCTCGAGCGTCGTTCCCGAGAGAAATGCGAGGTCGCGCAATTTCATCATCTGCTCGGCCATCTTGGCCTGGTCCAGCGCGTCGGCGTTTTCCACCAGCACGGCGGAGGAAGCGCGCAGCGCCTTTTCCACCTCGCCATCGATCCGAGCGATTCGCGAGTCCGGCGAGTGCATGGTGCCGAGCAGCCAGGAAACCGCGCCGGATGGCGATGTCAGCTTCCAGAACACCGATTTGCCGTTCTCGATCGCGTCGGCCTCGGCGCGCGCCTGCGCCAGGAGCGCAGGCTGTTCGCGCTGCAGGCGCTCGACCAGATTCTGCCCGGTGCAGGGCATGGCCGTGGCGGAATACGCCGCCGAGGCGCCGATCAGCGTCACCAGAAAGGCCGCGAAGAACAGGACGTGGCACGCGGCGGCAATCGCAACCAGGTGCAGGCTGCCGGGGGCGGGAACGGATGGAAAGCGCTCCAGGGCGCGATGAACGGCATTCGACATGCGCCCAGCATGACGCGCAGAGGTGGATATCGGGTTAAATCCAACCGGTCATTTGCGTCTATCGGCGCTCCTTGCCCGCGCGTGTGGTCGTCGCGGCGGGCATGCCATTGCCGGCGCGCGGATGCGCCATGGCGTGCACCTGCAGAAGCCTGTCGGTGTCGATCGCGGTATAGATCTGGGTGGTCGAGAGGCTGGCGTGGCCGAGCAGTTCCTGGATCGTGCGCAAATCGCCGCCGCCGGCCAGCAAATGGGTGGCGAAGGAATGGCGCAGGGCATGCGGCGTTGCGCTG
>JAUIBM010000448.1 GCA_030428345.1 Alphaproteobacteria bacterium
GGTTGCGCTTGAGGACGCCTGCCCGCACCGCAAGCTTCCGCTCTCCATGGGCCGTCTGCTGGGCGACGAGGTGGAATGCGGCTATCATGGCCTGCGGTTCGATTGCGCCGGCGTCTGCACGCGCGTGCCCGGGGCGGAAAAAATTCCGCATGTGGCCCGCGTGCGCGCCTATCCGCTGGTCGAGCGCTACGGCATGCTCTGGATCTGGATGGGCGACGAGGCAGAGGCCGACCCGGCGAAGATCTTCCAGGTCGAGCATTGGGGCGATCCCGAATGGGGCGTCAACATGGGCGACGCCATGACGGTCGACTGCAACTACCTCTATGTCACCGACAACCTTCTTGATCCCTCGCATGTCGCCTGGGTTCACCAGACTTCCTTCGGCAATGCGGCCTGCGAGGACGTGCCCGTGAACACCCGCGAGACCGATACCGGGGTCATCGTCTCGCGATGGATGATGGATGTCGAGGTCGCGCCCTTCTATGCGCCCTTCGTCAAGTTCAAGGGCAATTGCGACCGCGAGCAGCATTACGAGGTGCGCTTGCCCAGCCACGCGATCATCAAGGCGATCTTCGTCCCTGCAGGCACAGGCGGACCGGGCAAGCCGCACCACGAGGACGTGTTCCTCATGGACAGCTACAATTTCATGACGCCGATCGATGAGAAGCGGACACGCTATTTCTGGTTCCAGATGCGCAATTTCGCGCCCGGAGACGACGCCGTCTCGCAAAAATTCGCGGTCTCGGTGCGCGAAGCCTTCGAGGAAGACCGCATCGTTCTGAACGCCGTCCAGATCGGCATGGACAACAAGACATCGCCCAACCTGGATCTGAAGATCGACGCCGGGCCGCTGCGTTTCCGCCGCAGAATCGATCGATTGGTCGAGAGCGAAAACCCGCTTCGCCAGGCGGCGCAATAACCATCACCGGAACTGCCGACAGTTCCGCGCCCCACTTCGCCAACCACGGAGACCCGCCATGACGGCTGCCTTACCGGACAATGCTGCAATTCAATCCTTTCAGGCCGATGGCGCCATCGTCCTGCGCTCTGTCTTCGCCGATTGGGTCGAGCCGCTGCGCAAGGGTACCGAGAAGCTGATGGCCAATCCCAGCCCGCGCGAGCGTTCCTATACGCCGAAGGACGGGACCGCCCGCTTCTTCCAGGATTTGTGCAACTGGCAGGACATTGCCGAGTATGAGGATTTCGTCCGCAATTCGCCGGCCGGCGCGATCGCGGCCACGCTGATGGGCTCAAGAACGGGGCGCTTCTTCCACGACCATGTGCTGGTCAAGGAGCCGGGCACCTCGATCGCTACGCCTTGGCACCAGGACATGCCCTACTACTGTGTCGACGGGGAGCAATCGGTCAGCTTCTGGATTCCGCTGGACCCGGTCGCTCGCGAGAACTCGCTGGAATGCGTCGCCGGCTCGCACCGCCTGGGCGGCGATTTCCGCCCCAAGCGTTTCGACGGAACCAATCTCTACGAGAACGACAACCGCCAGGACATGCCCGACATCGACGCCGATCGCGACGCGCACCGCATCCTGGGATGGGCCCTGGAACCGGGAGATGCGGTCGCCTTCAATTTCCGCACCATGCACGGCGCACCGGCGAACCGCTCGAGCCTGCGCCGAAGGGTCTTCTCGGCCCGCTGGGTGGGTGATGACGCAGTGTTCTTCGATCGCGGCGGCAAGGGTTCGCCGCCCTTCGCCCACCTGACGCTGAAGACCGGCGAGCCGTTGGAAGGCGCCGACTTCCCCGTCGCATTCCAGCGCGCGTGAACCCTGCGATGAGCGACCCGGATATCCTCGTCACATTCGCCAGATCCGGAAAGGAAGCGGCCTGGGACCCGAAATCCGAGTCGCTCCTCGACTTCGCCGAGGATCAGGGGCTCATCCTTCCGTTCAGTTGTCGGGGCGGCATTTGCAGCACCTGCGAACAGGGCCTCGTATCGGGAGAAGTGTCCTATTTCGAGGAGCCGCTCGACCCCCTGCCCGAAGGCAGATTGCTGATGTGCTGCAGCCGGCCGGTTACCTCGGTGACCATCGACGTGTAACCGGGGCCGAGCCGGGTCGTCGCCGCCTCAGCCCCTGGCCGCAACGGCTGTCGCCAGGATGCACAGCAATTCGAACATGATCGACACGCCCAGCCAGGCCGTGCCGCCCGATGCGTCGAAGGGCGGCGAGACCTCCACCAGATCGGCGCCGACGACGTTTACGCCGTCGAGTTCGCGCACGACCTGCAGGGCCTGGAATGAGTTCGGACCTCCGACTTCCGGCGTGCCGGTGCCGGGCGCGAACGCCGGATCGACGAAATCGATGTCGTAGGAGACATAAGTCGGCTCCGCGCCCACGATCTCGCGCGCTTCCGCCATTACATCCTTCACGCCACGCGCGAAGAATTCCTCGATCATGATCAGCCGGATGCCGACCGAACGGGCGAAGTCCTTGTCCTCGGTATCATAGGATGTCCCGCGGATGCCGATCTGCACCACGCGCTTGGGGTCGAGCAAGCCCTCTTCCACCGCCCGGCGGAACGGCGTGCCATGCGTGTACATGCTTCCGTTGAAATAGCTGTGAAACAGATCGGTGTGGCTGTCGAAATGGATCATTCCGAGCGGTCCGTCCGATGCCAGTCCACGCAGGATGGGCAGCGAGCACAGATGATCCCCGCCAGCGGTCAACGGCACGATGCCGGCTTGCTTGACGCGCGCATAGAAGGCCTTGAAACGCTCAAGGCTGTCCATCAGGTCGGCGGGGTTCGGCGGCACATCGCCCAGATCGGCGCAATTGACGAGTTCGAAGGGGCGCACGCCCGTGGCGCCGTTACCGGCCCGGATCATCGTTGAGAGATCGCGCAGTTGGCGCGGCCCGTGGCGTGGGCCAGGACGGTTGGTCGTGCCCGTGTCCCAGGGCGCGCCGATGAGACCGATGGCGACTTCCGAAATGCGCGGGTCGTCCAGTTGAACCAGCGGCAAGCGCATGAAGGTCGGGATGCCGGCAAACCGGGGAAGGTCCATGCCCGAGACGGGCTGGTAGAAGGGATTGCTCATGGGTTCTCCGATGCTGGCGCGGGTAATGGATTCGCTCGGCGCAACCTAGCAGCAAATCGCCGAAAATGGTGTGGGTCAGGCGGCGAAAATATGCGCGCGAGAGCCGCTTTCAACATGCGGAAATCGGGATTACAGTTCCCCTAGGGCAGGAGTTGAGACACGGATGAAGGCGGGCGCCGTCTTTGCACTTGCGGGCTTGTTGCTGGCGGCTTGGCCACAGGTCGCCGCGCGCGCCGCTGAAGCCAAGGTCGTCGACAGACCTGAATGCTACCTCCTCCTCGACGGCCAGATCGAGCCGGGCGACGCCGACAAGCTGGAGAAACTGCTTGCGGTGATGGAAGAGGATGTGTCCGTCACCGGGGACAGGGCTCGAAGCCTCTGCCTCAACAGTCCGGGCGGATCGC
>JAUIBM010000449.1 GCA_030428345.1 Alphaproteobacteria bacterium
TTGCGGCAACGAGAACCGCCGCAGAACCAAGAAGAAGGCTCTTGAGTTTCATTGTCCTGACCTCCAGTCAAATGAAACAATCGCCCTTGTATCCAAACGAAAAATTTCCACCGGTTTCCAACCTCGCCGATCAGGCGCGAGCGGCGGCGCGCCGGCCGATGCGGCGAAAGCACGGCAGGCGGCGGGAGTCGGTTGACGGAAATGGACGTTGCATGCGCGAGGCGTCAGCCGGCGCGTGGCGGCAGGCGCAGAGGACCCACGGGATAGCGTTCTGTGACTGGCCGGTCAGCCGAGGACGGCGATGTGGTTGTCCCACGCCAATTCGTGGATGGCGTCGCCGAATTTTCCTGACTCGGTGGACGTGACGAAGCCGGAGCCGTTGGCGGCGACTCCGCAGACCTGGGCCTCGGTGCGCGTGGCGACGCGCTTTGCCGAGTTCGCGTCCACGATCAGCACCGCTCCGCCCTTGGGCGAGGTGAAGGCGATCCGGTCGCCGTCGGCATCGGCCGAGACGGAGCCGACATAATTGCGCAGCATGCGCCATTGTTCAGGCGGCAGATCGAGCAGCGCCAGTTCGTCGCCGGGCCTGACATGGGCGACGAGCGGCGGCGTCTCGGATTTCGAGCCCTCATATTGCGCACCGATCCAGACACGGCCGCTTGCGTCGCGCGCCATGTGGCGCAGCGAAAGGCGCGAAAGCTCGGGCGGCAGCGTATGTTTCTCGATCAGCGAGCCGTCGGAAAGCGAGATCAAGGCGATCGAGGGCTGCATGGTGGCGAGATTGAGCTTGGCCCGGCCATAATCGGGATGGGTCAGGATGCCGCCATTGGCGACACACAGGGTGCGCCCGTCATCGAGCAGGGTCATGTCATGGGGGTCGATGCCGGCGGAGGCGAATTCGGCAATCCGGCGATATCCGTCTGTCGAGTCATAAACGCCGATCATGCCGTCACCAGATTCGAAGGCGTTCTCGGCGGCGTATAGAAGCTTCCCGTCAGGGGAAAACAGGCCGTGCCCGAAGAAATGCCGATCCGGCGGCGTTGAGAAGGTCACCGGCGCGCCGCCCGCGCGGTCGAACGCGACGGCGTAGATGCCGGGGCGTCTTGCGAACACGACAAATCGGGTCCCGTGGCAGGCGAAGCCATGCCCGCGGACCGGAAGCGGCTCACGCGTGACGATTTCGCCATTCTCCGTGAGGGTGGCGACGCCGAATTCGCCCGGGCGCGACTGGAAGGCCGAGGCATAGACCGCGGCGGCGCCCGCAAGCGCCTCCCGGGCGCCGGGAGCCAGCGATGCGATGAACGCGGCGCCCGCGCTGGCGAGAAAGTGGCGGCGATCGATTTCGAGCATGACCAGACCCTTTCGCTCAGTCTCCGTCAGCGAAGGAAAATCCGGAGCTCAGCCCCGTTGCCGGCGCATATTGCCGGTCGAGCCGATCGAGCAGGCTGCGCAGCACTACATCGCTGGTGGCTAGTCGAGACCGCAGCGTCTCCTGCTTGAGCGCCTCGGCCACGGGAACAGAGATGTCGAGAAGATTCGCCAGTTCGGAGAACTCGAACCGGATCGAGTCGGCGATGCTTGCCTCGTCCTCCGGCAGGAGCGCGTCCATTGCCGATTCGTCGAACAGGCGCGCAAGTCCTACGACATTGGCGTGCAGCACCGGCAAGGTCTGCCCCGACCGCCAGAACAGCGCCAGCCTGGGCTTGTCCTTGCCATCGGGATCCAGAAAGGCGAGCAGGCGCTGATCGCGTACATTTTCCAAGCCGTGCACAAGCGTCGCCACCAGTTCGTTCAGGCTTTCCTGAACGTCCTCCGTGGAGGATTGGTCGGTCCATTTCGCGAGCGCTCCGTCCGGATCCCGCCAGCCGGCCACCAGGCTCCCGGCGATCGAATGAATGTTTTGTGCGATTGCCGCTGCATAGCCGCAGCGAAAGCTGTCGCCGGTTTCCAGTTTCTGCGAACCAGTGCCGAACAGGGCAAACTCAAGCGCTCCCAGGCCCTGAACCGCGACGCTCTTGGCCGGCATGTTGGCGGCGTCCAACACGGAAGCATCCGATGTGGCGAGCGCCGCCTGGGCCTGTTTCAATCCCGTGCTCTTGCGGTCGGGCCAGAACAGGACGCGCTCGAGGCGGTTCTCCGACATGACGGGACCGAAGCGGACCATCTCCACCCCCGCCCATTTCAGCGTCACCGCGTCGAATGCCTGACGCGCTGCGGCGAGACTCGAACTTCCCGGCGCCGCACACAGCGCCTTTGTGGACGCGACGAGTTCGCCGCTTGCCTGCTCGAACGACCTGTAGCCTGGAAGGATGAAGTCCTCGACCGTGCGCTCCATCACCATTCGGACGCTGCCCGGCGCCAGTCTGGCTTCCGCCACAGCCTGATCGCCGCCGCAGACAGCAGCGACAAGAGCCAGGGCAATCACAGGGAAACGCAACATCACAGCGACTCCAGGAAACGAAGCAGATCCTCGCGGTCCTGCTTGTCGAGATTGGCGAATGCGTCGCGCGCGCCCTGCGCCTCGCCGCCATGCCACAGGATGGCTTCAGTGAGATCGCGGGCGCGTCCGTCGTGCAGGAGAAAGGTGTGGCCGCTGACCGTCTTGGTCAGTCCGATTCCCCAAAGCGGAGCGGTGCGCCATTCGCTGCCGGTTGCCCGACCCACGCTCTGCCCGTCGGCCAGACCTTCGCCCATGTCGTGCAGCAGAAGATCGGTCCACGGCCAGATGAGCTGAAAGGCGTGCGCCTCTTGCGGGGCGTCACGCCGGGTCACGAATTTTGCCGTGTGGCAGGATTCGCAGCCGCTCGCATAGAACAGGCCCTTGCCGCGCAGGACATGCGGATCGTCGATGTCGCGGCGCGCGGGCACGGCGAGGTTTTCCGAATAGAAGGTGACGAGATCGAGCACAGGATCTGGCGCTTCGGTATCGCCCAGTCGGGGCTGGACCCCTGTCGGCATGGCGAGGCAATCCTTCTCGGCGGCGGTGCAGTCGCCATGCGAACTCGGCTTGTCCGGCGTCGATATGCCCATATCGCCGGCGAAGGCGCCTGCGGCCTGGGCGCGCACCGTGGCGTTTTGCGCCTTCCAGCCGAAACGCCCAAGCGACAGCGCGCCGGTACGCGGATCCCGCGAGAATTGCGGCTTGCCGGAAATGCCGTCCCCGTCGGCATCATCGGGGTCGGCGAGCGCCAGAATGTCGGCCTCGTGGATTGCCTGCAGCAGGCCCATGCCCGTCATTGGCGGCGCGATGCGCGGTGAGAGCGTCGTCGTCGGATCGAGGGGGCCATAGGCCAGGTCCGCAACCGAATAGCTCGGCTTTCTCAGCGTCACCACGGTTCCGTCGCCAAGCGTCACCGGAACCTGCGTGTAGTTGATCTTCATCTTGCCTTCGGCCTTCAGGCCGGGAACGGCAAGGTCCTGCAATTGCTCGCCATAGATCGGATCGGGAAAATTGA
>JAUIBM010000450.1 GCA_030428345.1 Alphaproteobacteria bacterium
CACTGGTCCGGGTGCTCCAGGAACGTCATCAGCCCCAGCCCGAGCTGGTTCCGCGTGGTGTCGAAGCCGCCGAAGATCAGCAGGCTCACCATGTTGAGCAGCTCGTCCTCGGACAGCTTGTCGAAAGTGATCTCGGATTCGGGGCGATCCTCGCTCTCGGAGAAGATCGGCGCGGCCGGGCGCTGCTCGGAAAGCGAAGGCGCACCGGAAAGATCCTGTTCCGGCTCGTCGACCTCGACATGCTTCTGCAGGGAGTGGATCAGGTCTTCTTTCAGATCCTCGGGCGAGAGCGTCTCGTCGGCGATTTCGCGCACCGCAACAACCGGGTTCTTGTCATTGTCGCGCGGAATGGTGATCTGCCCGCCCGAAGAAATCTGGCGCGCGCGATGGCTGGCCAGCAATACGAGTTCGAACCGGTTCTCAACCTTGTCGATGCAATCTTCGACAGTAACACGCGCCATATGCGGCTCCCGATCATTTCCGGATTTCGAGGAAGAAGGGGGTCGATAGCCCGAAATGACGGCGAATTCAAGGCCGAAAGGCCAGGCCGCCCCGTATCGTCGGCAACACGCCCCCGGAATGAAGAGGAGAAGCCCGGGCAAATCCGGCAAAGACGCTATTGCCGCAACGGCAGTTGCGCTATATCTGCCGAGTGTGAACCGTTGTAGACACGGCGACAGAACTGCGTCAGGCTGACAGTCTGCGACATATTTTTGAAAATACCTTTTCGAGGCGACAATGTTCGATCAAAGAGAAAAAATCGCGCTATTCGTTGACGGAGCCAATTTGTATGCGACATCGAGATCGCTGGGCTTCGATATCGACTACAAGAAGATGCTCAAATATTTTCAGAAGCAGGCCTATCTTCTCAGGGCCTATTATTACACTGCCTTGATCGAGGATCAGGAATACTCTTCGATCCGTCCGCTTATCGATTGGCTCGACTATAACGGCTACAAGGTTGTCACCAAGCCGACCAAGGAATTCACCGATTCCAGCGGCCGCCGCAAGGTGAAGGGCAACATGGATATCGAACTGGCGGTAGACGCGCTGGAGCTTGTCCCGACGGTCGACCATTTCATCCTGTTCTCCGGCGATGGCGACTTCCGCAGCCTTGTCGAGGCGTTGCAGCGCAAGGGGCGCAAGGTGTCGGTTATTTCCACCGTTTCGACACAACCGCCGATGATCGCCGACGATCTGCGCCGCCAGGCAGACCATTTCATCGACCTCGTGAGTCTGAGAAAGGATATCGGGCGCGATCCGATCGAGCGAAACGAACGTCCCGCCATCCTGTCGCCGCAGGTGGACGATGATGACGACGATTTCGAGGATGACGATTACTGAGCCGCGAGCCGGGATGCTTTCGGAAATGAGTGCCTGCGAGCCTTCACGCGATTGCGGGCTGTGCCCGCGACTTGCCGCTTTCCGCAATACCTGGCGCGCCGCCGAACCCGGTTGGCACAACGCACCGGTTGCGAGCTTTGTCGCCCCCGAAGGCGACCGCAGCGTGGAAATGCTGGTTGTGGGTCTGGCGCCGGGTTTGCGCGGCGCCAACCGCACCGGACGCCCGTTCCCTGGCGACTATGCCGGCGACCTCCTGTACAAGACGCTAAAGGAGCATGATTTCGCCCAAGGCGACTATCGGGCCGACCCGGCTGACGGATTGCGGCTGAAACGCTGCGCCATCACCAATGCCGTGCGTTGCGTGCCCCCCGAGAACAAGCCGGTCGGCGCCGAAATCACCGCATGCCGCACCTTCCTGACCGCTACCATCGAGAGGTTCGAGAACCTGAAGGCAATCCTGACGCTCGGGCGCATCGCCCACGATTCGACGCTGCGCGCGCTCGGCCTGCGTCCGGGCGATGCGCCGTTCAGCCATGGTGGCGCGCATGATGCGGGCCGCCTGCGCATCTTCTCCAGCTATCATTGCTCGCGCTACAACACCAACACGGGGCGACTGACCGAAGCCATGTTCAACGACGTGGTGGGGGCGCTCGCCCGGCATGTAAGCGAGGCGTGAGCGACGCCAAAGGATGACAAATCGGACGCAATGTGCCATTCAGGGATCGGCGGGGGCTGCATTCGTGACGTTAGAAACGTCAGCGGGAGGACGCGTCATGCGTGGCCGGCAATTCCAGCATTCGCCTTGCGTTTCACCTTCGGCCCGCTCAACCCGCAACGGCAGGCGGCGCACCGCCTGCGGTGGATTTTCATTTTAGCCGACACGCAAAAACGGAGCAGACTGCATGGCAAGCCAGCCCCTGAAGAAATCCCGATTGACGTTTCGCCGCCGCGCAACCTTCGCGTTGGCCGCAATTGGCGCCATTGCGGCCTGCATCGGCTCGCCTGCTGAAGTTTCCGCGAAAACCTATCTGGTCAATGGCATCCTCAGCGCGACGCCGATCGGCTATGGCTTCAAGAACCTGAAGAAGAAGATTCCCGGTGCGTCCCTGTTCCTGATGGTCACAGGCATCGAGGCCGGTTCGATCCGCAATTCGATCGTCAACGACATCCGCAAGCGGCACGCGTCGAATCCGGACGAGCAGTTCACGCTGGCGGGAATCTCCAAGGGCGCGGATGTCGTCCTGGAGGTGGCCCATGAGGTCGCCAAGGACAATATCGCAATCCATTATCTCGCGATCGTCGAGGGAAGCGGCGGCTCGGTTCCGCCGAACGTGCAGCAGGCGGACAATTTCGTCTGCGCCCATGGCGGCGGGCTCTGCACCCAGGCGGGCGTTGCCGGCGCAAACCTGATCAGGCTCGACACCGGCCATATCGACATGGGCAACAGCCCCGTCGTGCATGGCAGGGTCATCGCGAACGCGAAATAGATCGGCCATCAGACAATGACAGTTTTCGGAACACAATCACCTCAAATGTTTCGATGATAACGGCCTACTATTTTTGGGCGGCATAGCATTTTCGCGCTCTCGCCAACTGTCTGCCGCCCGATTCAGCACATTTGTTTCTCGCGATTTTATGAAGTCGACTCCTGAAAGCTGCAGCCGTGTGTTGCTGTTTAATTATGCTTTTGACGCATGACTGTGGTTCTGTTGAGACAATATCGATTTCGATTCTGAATGGACACCGCAGCACAACCTGTGATATGCAGGATTGTTGCAATTTGTGCCTTAAGGTTAGAGTGAGTGTCGTGGTACACAAATAAGCTCCTATTGGCTTGGGTTGAGGCTGGAGCCTCGGTCTTGAGCACAATTTTCTTGGGTGTAGCGTTATTGGTCGCCTATCACGCTTTGAATACTGACAGCTTCCAAGTGGCTACCTCACAAAAAGCGCAGAGCATCCGTATGGACGAACGAATGTATGAAGCGGATGCCCTGGAAGATGCCTATGCTCTTATTCGTCTCAGCGAAAAACACGCACTATCTGATCAGGAGGCAGTCGAACTCCACCGACACGCGACGATGTTTCGCCGGCGGCTGGAACATTGGAGCCG
>JAUIBM010000451.1 GCA_030428345.1 Alphaproteobacteria bacterium
GGAAAACCAAGCCCCGATCCGCGCCGCCCAGCCGGAGGCGAAGCTTCCGCCGCGCCGCGCAAGGCCCAGCGTGGCGCCGGCGCCGGAGCGCAGATCAGCGCCGATAACATCGATCCAACGCTCGCCGTGATGCTGCATCGTCAATTCCCTGCGTTACCGCCCGCCCGGTGTGCCCGAGTGCCGGCCGGCTTGCAAGTGGCCGGTCGCGGCGATGAAGACGCGCGGCCCCACGCCGATCCTCAGTCCTTGTCGCCGCGCTGCCAGCGGCGCTCCAGCGCCGAGATCGCACCGCGCAGGCTACGCACCTCGGGATCGGTGAAGTTCTGCCGCGACAGCAGATTGCGCAGGTTGAGCGCCATGCGCTCGCGCTTTTCCGCCGGGTGGAAATAGCCGTTCTCGTCGAGGGCGCGTTCAAGATGATCGCACAGGCCGGCAATATCCTCGCGCCGCGCCGGCACCGGCATTTCCTGCTCGGTGCGCTCGCGCCGGGCCACATCGCCGGTCTTCATCCACTCATAGGCCATCAACAACACCGCCTGGGCGATGTTGAGCGAGGCGAAGGCGGGATTGACCGGGAAGGTGACGATGGCGTTAGCCAGCGCGATCTCCTCGTTTTCCAGCCCCCAGCGCTCCCGCCCGAACAGGATGCCGGTCGCAAAGTCCTGCGCAAACATGTCCCGCAACCTGCCGGCGGCTTCGCTCGGACCCTCGACCTGCTTGATCATGTCGCGCGGGCGCGCGGTCGTGGCATAGACAAAGTTCAGATCGGCGATCGCCTCGGGCAGGGTGGCGAAAACCTTCGCCCCGTCGATCACATGATCGGCGCGGCTGGCGGCCGCCCTCGCCCGCTCGCTCGGCCATCCGTCGCGCGGGTTGACGATGCGCAATTCCGCGAGGCCGAAATTGGCCATGGCGCGCGCCACCATGCCGATATTCTCGCCCAGTTGCGGCTCTACCAGCACAATGGCCGGCCCCTCGGCAATCATCTGTTTGAAGCGGTTGGTTCCTGACATGGCGGCTTCACTGGCACAACCGCCGCCAAAATGGAATGCCGCAGACATGCCTGCCGGCCGGCGGGACGGACGGCGGCACGCGCCATGCGGGAAAACCGGCGCGCGGGCGCGGTTCAGAGGTTGAAGAATACCGCGGGTGGTTCGTGGTTCCACACATTCGGATCGTCTTCCCGCCAGTATTTCTCGTCCCGGGCCGGCCCGGGATCGTCCTGCCTCTGCCTGAAGAGACAATCCTTCAGATAGTCGACCGCGGTGAACGAATAGCCCGCTTCGGCCGCCTTTCGCGAGACCGCCTCCAGCGCAAGCCTTTGCCGTTCGAATTCCTCGCAGTCCGATTCGGCGGCAAATCCGGTTTCCAGATAGATCTGCAGTTCCCCGGCCCGCGCGGATGTAGCCGGCTCAAGATGCGCTGCGAGATCGACGCTGTGCCGCAATGCCGCATCCATTGCGGCATCGGCGCGCAGGCGCCGCACTTCGCCGTGCGCGCCGGCAGTGCTCGCCTTGCGGTAGATCCAGTGCAAATAGCACTGCCAGACCTTTTCCATATCGCTGCGGCTGACCGGCTCACCCGTGGAAGCGGCCGCAAGGCGGGCCAGAAGATCGAGGGCCTCCCGCATCTCGGGCGCCGCGATGGCGCTTGCGATGCCGGCGTCCGTGACCATCGATCCATCAAGGTAGCGCTGGGCGTGATCGCGCCCTTCGCCCTTGCTGAACAGCAGGTCGTGCATGTCCTGCTGCGCCTGGTGCCTGCTCCACCATTGCCGATAGCCCTCTGGATCGGCTCTCATGTCCGGCGGGCTCGCGGCGAGCATCCTCGGGACGATCGGCGCGGAGGAGTCGGCCAGGGCGGCATCATGCTGTCTGCGCTTGCCCTGCCAGACCTGCTCGAACTCTTGCCGCAGATGCGGCTCCGTGCGCAGCCGCTGAATGTACCGCCTTGCCTGTGCGACCCCCATTCGCCGACAGCCTCCTCGTCTTCGTAACGGGAGAAACAAGCTACAGGCCGGCAGACAAGGAGGCAACGCCCGCGCCGCAACCGCGCGGACCGCGCCCGAAGCGCCGCCGCCACGCGCGCGGATCGCGGCCCGTCAGCGGGCTCGATGCCGGCTGCAGCGGGAATGCTTCGCCCATTGGCTCATTGCCTTTCGCGGGTCATTTGATATGAACACGCCGACATTCTGGCGGGCGCGCCGCCGGCTTTCTGGAGCGCGCGGATCACAAAGAGGCATGGATATGGCAAAGATTAAGGTGGCTAACCCGGTCGTCGAGCTCGACGGCGATGAAATGACCCGCATCATCTGGCATTTCATCAAGGAAAAGCTGATCCATCCCTATCTGGACATCGACCTTGAATATTACGACCTGAGCGTCGAGCACCGCGACGCCACCGACGACCAGGTGACCGTCGACGCGGCGAACGCCATCGCCAAGCACGGCGTCGGTGTGAAATGCGCCACCATCACCCCGGACGAGGCGCGCGTCGAGGAATTCAACCTCAAGAAGATGTGGCGCTCGCCCAACGGCACGATCCGCAACATCCTGGGCGGGGTCATCTTCCGCGAGCCGATCATCTGCAAGAACGTGCCCCGGCTGGTGCCGGGCTGGACCCAGCCCATCATCGTCGGTCGCCACGCCTTCGGCGACCAGTATCGCGCCACCGATTTCCGCTTCCCCGGCAAGGGCAAGCTGACGATCAAGTTCGTCGGCGAGAATGGCGAGACCATCGAGCACGAGGTCTTCGACGCGCCCTCCTCCGGCGTCGCCATGGCGATGTACAATCTGGACGAATCGATCGCCGATTTCGCCCGCGCCTCGCTGAACTACGCGCTGATGCGCAAGGTCCCCTGCTATCTGTCGACCAAGAACACCATCCTCAAGGCCTATGACGGACGGTTCAAGGACATCTTCCAGGAGATCTACGAAGCCGAGTTCGAGGCGGCCTACAAGGAAGCCAAGATCATCTACGAACACCGCCTGATCGACGACATGGTCGCCTCGGCGCTGAAGTGGTCCGGCGGCTATGTGTGGGCGTGCAAGAACTATGACGGCGACGTCCAGTCCGACACCGTGGCCCAGGGCTTCGGCTCGCTCGGCCTGATGACCTCCGTGCTGATGACCCCGGACGGCAAGACCGTCGAGGCCGAGGCCGCGCACGGAACCGTGACGCGCCACTATCGCCAGCACCAGAAGGGCGAGCAGACCTCGACCAACTCGATCGCCTCCATCT
Source organism: Alphaproteobacteria bacterium (assembly GCA_030428345.1). Taxonomy (GTDB): domain Bacteria; phylum Pseudomonadota; class Alphaproteobacteria; order Rhizobiales; family Rhizobiaceae; genus BOKV01. The sequence continues at coordinate 3,241 of JAUIBM010000451.1, forward strand.
TTGCATGGACGCGTGGTCTGGCGCATCGCGCCAAGCTGGACGACAATGCCGAACTCAAGCGCTTTGCCGACACGCTGGAGAAGGTTTGCGTTTCGACCGTGGAAAGCGGCTACATGACCAAGGACCTGGCGCTGCTGATCGGCCCCGACCAGCCCTGGCTCACCACGACGGGCTTCCTCGACAAGATCGACGAGGACCTGCAGAAGGCGATGG
>JAUIBM010000452.1 GCA_030428345.1 Alphaproteobacteria bacterium
GCCGATCAGGCCGCGACGGCCTTTGCCGCACTGTCCTTCTTGATTGACTTGTCGAAATACGGGACCGGCGCGACGGTCGCCGTGATCTCGCGCATCACATGGTCCTCGACGGTGATGCGCTGCGAATCGGGTTCGCCCCAGAGCAGCGTCACCTTCGTGCCCGGCTCTGTATGCTCGATGTCGATCAGCGCCGTGGAAAGGATCGCCCCGGCATTGGAGGAATAGGACATCCAGTTGGAGATGCCGATCGGCTTGCCGTTCAGCAGCACCGCGTCGACCTGGAAGGAGGAATACATCGGCACCGGCAGCGAGATGAACTTGGCGCGCGGTCCGTCAATGGTCAGCGACTGGCGCAGGATGTCGAAGACGTCCTTGTTGTCCCAGACCAGCGTCACCTTCTTGCGCTTCTGCGCCTCCTTGCGGGCGCGCAGGGCTTCGCGCCCGACGAAGTCGTGGTCGAAATTGACAAGGTTGGAATAGCCCACCTCGAAGGGATCGACATAATAGTCGGCGATGTCGGGAGAGATGAAGCTGCCGCCCAGCGAGCCGGCCGCCTCGAAGGAACGGGCCGGGATCCACTCGCGATAGCTGCGCATGGTCTCGCCTTCATAGATGGCGGGAAGCGGGCGCGGCATCCAGCCCGATTCCTGCGCGGCGGTGCCATAGGTCACCGATCCGGCCTTGCGCAGCCCATAGGCCGCGCCGGCGGCCTCGACGATGTCGCGCACGGCCTTCTGGTCGTCCCAGGGGCCGTAGATTTCAAAGCCCGGCTGGCCGGCCATGCCGTGGCGCAGCGCGCGAACGGTCTTGCCGCCGATGGTGAATTCCCCGATGTCGAAGAATTTGATGTCGGGAAGCGCGCCGTCGACGACTTCCTGCATCAGCGCAAGCGCGTTCGGTCCCTGCAGCTGGAAGCGGAACACATCGCGCCGCTCGCGCGGGACGATCATGTTCTCGTCGCGTTCGGCGGTAACGTTGTGATGGGTCTTGCCAGCGTTGAACTGCACCCAGTTGGCCGCGGTCGGCGGGCCGACGACGCGGAGGAAATCGTCCGCCTCGCGGAAGACGACGGCGTCGGAGATCATCAGGCCATCAGGGCCGGTCATGATCACCTGCTTGCCGCGCATGGTGCGGAAATTGTCGAAGCGATTGGTGCCCAGTTCAGACAGGAACGCCATCACGTCCGGTCCGCGCAGCCGCAGTTCCGTCATGTGATAGGATTGCTCCAGCAGGGCGACGCTTTCCTTCCAGGCGCGCTGCTCATCGCGCCAATTTGTGAACTCGGCCGGGATGCCGGGGAAGATGGTCGTCCCCAGGGAAGACGACCGCAGGAGCTTCAGCGGTCCGCCCGCGGCGGTAATCGCCTCCTCAAGTGTCTCGGGTTGAGATTTGCCGGGTGTCGTCATGCTTTCCTCCCAATTGGGGCAGGCCGTTTCGCCCCGGAATCCGCCGGGCGGGCCTGCGCGTTGTACAAGAGCCGGTTGATATCAGTTTTCGGCATACGAAATTTCTTGCTTCATACGAAAATTACTTTCTGCCTTCCCGCCCGTCAATCCTTTTTGGCCGTCCGGGCGGCATTTGCGGCGATCGAAGCCGTCGGAACTACCGACAGGGCATTCGCGTTGTCGGATCGGCGAAAAGGAAGACACCCATTGCCCGGCATTGGCGCGATGCGACCTTCTGCGCTGCGGCGTGGCGGGGAAATTTCTCAGCTCTTCACGCAGTGCTTGCTTTGGTTGAAAATCCGCCACAATTGTCGCCGCAAGCGATTACGCTCTTTCTCCTGCGAGACACCGATGGCCTTGTCCAAACCGCTCACCCAAGAAGAACCTCCCACGCGCTCGGCCGACGAGGCGCAGACCCTGCTCATCGTCGGCCGTCAACAAGACAAGAAGCCGCTGGAGGCGAGCGCGAACGCGCTGAAGCTCAAGCTGCTGTCGGCGTCCGAATATCTCTCCAAGCCCGAACTCGGCATCGCCGCGAAGCAGATCATCAATCTTTGCGCGGTCGAGGACTATCTCAGCCAGGGCTATTACGTCTCGCTGCTCGCCAAGGCGCGCGGACAGCGCGCCGTGCCCAATATCGACACCATTACCGGCCTGTCCTGGAAGAAGCTCTACAAGAACCATCTGGCGGAACTGGGCAAGCTGATCGCCGGCAAGGTGCCGGCCGATGCGCCCACAGGGCCCAAGGACGCGATCACCGTCGAATGCTATTTCGGCGAGCCCAACCACGCCTGGGCCAAGCGGCTGGCGGCGCGCGCCTTCCGCCTGTTCCCGGCGCCGATCCTGGAAATCAAGCTCAAGCACGGCAAGGCCGGCTGGGCGATCGAATATATCTGGCCGCTTTCCAGCGCCAGCGTCGACAAGGCGGACAATGCCCGGTTCTGCGACTGCCTGAGCGACTATCACAACAACCGGCGCAATTTCGGCCTGCCAAAGCGCAAGCCGAGTTTCGACATCGCCATCCTGGTCGATCCGCAGGAGAAGATGCCGCCTTCCAACGAACAGGCGATCCGCCATTTCATCCGCGCCGCCGAGCGGCAGAACCTGCATGCCGAGGTGATCGGCAAGAAGGATCTCAACCGGTTGTCGAGCTTCGACGCGCTGTTCATCCGCGAGACGACCAATATCGACAATCACACCTTCACCTTCGCGCGCAAGGCGGAGGAACTCGGCCTGCCGGTGATGGACGATTCCGTCTCGATCCTGCGCTGCTCGAACAAGGTCTATCTGCGCGAGTCGATGGCGCGCGCCAGGATCGCGACTCCCAAGACCTTTCTGGTCACCAAGACGACCCTGCGCGACGTGCTCGGACAATTGCCATTGCCCATGGTGCTGAAGATACCGGACGGCTCGTTCTCGCGCGGGGTGGTCAAGGTCAAGAGCGAGGCGGAATATCTGGCCGAGGCGGCCAAGATGCTGGAGGATTCCTTCATCGTCATCGCGCAGGAATATCTGCCGACCGATTTCGACTGGCGCATCGGGGTGCTCGACGGCAAGCCGCTGTTCGCCTGCAAATACCACATGGCGCGGGGCCACTGGCAGATCTACAACCACAAGGCCGGCGGCAAGACCGATTCCGGCGCCTTCGAGACCATGCCGGTGGAGAACGCGCCCGACGCCATCGTCAAGGCGGCGGTCAAGGCGGCCGCGCAGATGGGCCGGGGCCTCTATGGCGTCGACCTCAAGCAGGTGGGCGGCCAGGCCGTGGTCATCGAGGTCAACGACAACCCCAATATCGACGCCGGGGTCGAGGACAAGTTCCTGGGCGAGAAGGTCTATGACGCGGTGATGGGCGTGTTCCGCCAGCGCATCCTCGCCTCCAAGGGGCTCGCCGCTCCCACCGCCTCCGCCGACAAGCGCGCCTGAAAACGCAAAAGGCGCGAGGATTGCTCCCCGCGCCCTCGGCTTGCTCGATTGTATGCTCGGGCGCGATTACATCGCGTCGGT
>JAUIBM010000453.1 GCA_030428345.1 Alphaproteobacteria bacterium
TCAGCCGGACGGCTTCCTCGACCCAGGTGAAATCGGATGCGATGGCCGGAATCTGCCGCGAAATCACATTGGCGAAGAACAGCGCCACCATGGCGAGGAAGATGCCTACCGCCAGTGTCCGTTCCACCAGGCGCAAGAGAGCGAGTATCTTCAAGGCGTTTCTCCAGGCGTCGGGACAATTGGCGTCAGGACAAGAGGCGTCGGCACAGGGCAGGACAAGCGGGTCAGCGCCCCGGGGGCGGCAGGGCCGTCAGGTCCTGCCGCCGTTTCAAGCGAAAGCGCGATCAGTTGCCGGAAGCGGCATGTTCCTTCTCGTAGATCGCCATCAGCGCCGCGCCTTCTTCGCCGGCGCGGTCGAGATAGGCCTTCTTCGCCGCGGGGAACATTGCGGCGCGCAGTTCGGTCTTCTCCGCCTCGGACACCTCGCGGACATTGGCGCCGGAGGCCTTGATTTCCTCAAGCGCGGAGGCGACGCCCTTCGCCTTGTGGGCGATCAGTTCCGGGATGACCTCCTGGAAGGTATCGGTGATCACGGTCTGGTACTTGGCCGGCAGGTTGTTCCACCATGCCGGGTTGAACAGGATGACGTCCTCCATCGCGCCGTGGTTGGACAGGAGGATATTCTTCTGCACCTCGTAGAACTTCATGGCGCGGATGGTGTCGAGCGGATTTTCCTCGCCGTCGACGACGCCGGTCTGCAGCGCGGTGTAGAGTTCGCCAAAGGGCAGCGCGATCGCCGAGGCGCCCAGCGCGTTGAACTGCTGGATCAGGATGTTGGAGTCCATCACGCGGAACTTCTGGCCGGAGAAGTCGGCGATCTTGTCCAGCGGCTTGTTCGAGGTGAAGTTCTTGCGACCGTTCGGCCAGAGACCGACGCAGTGCACGCCGCGAGAATTGAAGGTCTCGCAGAGCTTCTTGCCGAATTCCCCGCCCCGGATCTTCTGGGCCGCTGCGTCGTCCTCGGGCAGCAGATAGGGGATGTCGAGAATGGAAACCGCCGGGTTGAATCCGCCGAGGAAGGCGGCGGGCGCGACGGTGGCCTCAAGGCTGCCGAGCTGGACGCCCTCGGTCATTTCGCGCTGCTGGCCGAGCTGGCCCTGGGGGAAAATCTGGAACTCGACGGCCCCGTCGGTGCGCTCGGAAACCAGCTTGGCGACCTTCTCCAGCATGACGTGCCGGGATTGCCGGGCCGATTCCAGATGCCCGATCTTGGCGACATATTCGGCGGAATGGGCAATGCCCGCACCTGCCAGGCCGAAGGCCATCAACGCGGCTACTCCTGCAGCCAATCCTCGTCTTTTCAACTGATGCATGCTTGCGGTCCTTCAGGTTATTGTGAGGGCGAAGGGCAAATCCTAGGTCGATATTGCGAAAGCCGTCAACACAAATCTATTTTTTGATACTCAGATCGATATTTGGGACCATGACAGAAATGGTGTCGCTGGTCGAAAATTTGACAATGCGCGGGCGAGGCTCGATATTCCGCCTGATTTTGCATCGCGGAAGTTCACCTGCATGGCTCGCGCCAATCAATTCCAGTTCGCCGAGATTGGGGCGCGCCTGAGGGCCTACCGACTGGGGAAGGGCATTTCGCCGGAGGACCTGGCCGATCGCATCGGCATCTCGCGGGCCGCGCTCTACCGGGCGGAAAAGGGCGAGATCCGCAAGATCGACACGCTGACGAGCATCGCCTCGGTGCTGAACGTCTCGCTGCCCAGCCTCATGGGCGTCGGGGTCGAATATGTCAGCACCGCCGTCGCCTTCTTCGAGCGCATGCGCCAGCTCGAGGAGGAATGCCAGCAGATCATCGGCCTTTTCAGCCCCATCTCCTATCTGCTGACCTCGGATGAATACGACCTCGTGCTGCGCGAGGTCCTGATGGAGGCGAACCAGCCGGTCGATCTCGGCGAACGCTCCAAGGAACAGGTGATCAACGACCTCCTCGACCTACTCGCGGCGAGGAAGAGGACCTTTCGCGAGAAGCGGCCGCTGATCGTCAGCCTGATCTCGACCGGGGACCTGCAGCGATTTCTCATGCACGGACCGGTAGGGCGCTACGACCTGCCATCCGCGCTGGTTCGCAAGCGCCGCCTTATGGCCTGCCGCGAGGCCGGGCACATCGCCGAGCTGATCCGCAGCCAGCCCATGGGCGTCCAGGTCGGCCTCGTGCAGGAGCCCGTTCCCGCAACGAGTTTCCAGATATTCCGCCAGCCCGAGCGCTCCGTCCTGGCGATCAGCCCCTATCGGCTGGGAGAACAGCCCAATATCCGGCTCGGGGTGGCGCTCATCACCTCGGCCCCGGAGGCCATGACGCTGCATGAGAGCATTGCCGACAGGCTCTGGAGCGACTCGTTGAAGGGCGACGAGGCGGTTCAGCACATCAGGTCGATGATTGCCAAATTCGGGCTGGAAAGCTGAAGCTAGGCACGCCGCTCGCCGAAGCCCCAGCACGGCCCCCTACTACGGCCCTACGCCGGCAGGTCCGCTTTCGCATTGCACAGGATGGATCGCACCCGCGTCGCCGCCTCCTCGCCCTTCAGGCTGTTGCGCCACAATTGCGCGGTGACCTCCTGGTGCAGCTTCACCGAGTCCTGGGCCGACGTGATGGTGGCGACGCCGACGCGGACATTTGCGTAAAGGCCGAGTCGGAACGGGCTGACGGCCACCTGCGCGACGGCGCCGGTGCGCAGGATCTGGAAGCTGGCGCCGGGCAGCGAATCCTCGACCAGGCCAAGCTGGACGCCCATGGGCTGGTCGACGAGCATGCGCAGGATGTTCTCCACCTCGACCAGCGCCGCCTGCCTGCGCCGCGCCAGTTCCTCACCCGTGATGCCGTGCTTTCCCACGAAGCCGAGGCGCAGCACCTGCTCCAACTCGGCGGCGGAAACGAGGCTGACGATGTTTGGCCGACGCCTCAGATAGGCAGCCTTGCGTTCCAAGAGCAGGGCGATGATCTCCTCGATCTGGCTGTCGAGGTTCTGCCGGTTGGCGGCAATCTCCGGAACGCTTTCGTTCAGCACAGTTCTCAGCAATTCGTCGAAATTCTGGGTCGTCAGCAGATAGGAGATCGGTCCGAACAACACGCTGATCTGGTCGGCCATTCCCTCCAGCTGGCGCATCCGCTCATAAAAGCCCGCAGCCGAGGAAATGAACTCCGAGCCGACGCCGAACAACGAGGCGACGGAAATCCCGAGGAAGTCGGCAATCTTTCCCAAGGCATCGACGCGGATGGGCTGGCCGGCCTCGTAGCGGTAGATCGCGGCGCGGGATAGTCCGGTGCCGGCGGCGACCGCTTCCGGCGACAGCCCCTTGCCAAGGCGGAATGCGCGCAGCCGCTCGCCGACGCGCAATGCCGTTTCATATTGTGATGTCATGTCGCCCGGCGCTCGCGTGAATTGTCAAAAACTAGGCGTGCTGGAACGATTCGGCAAGTTGGAGAAAATCAAACGTCG
>JAUIBM010000454.1 GCA_030428345.1 Alphaproteobacteria bacterium
CTATTACTACGCCGCGGTGGCGCTGCTGGTCGTCTCGACCGTGTTCCTCTATGTGGTGCGGCGCTCAAGCCTCGGGCGGGCCATCGTCGCGCTGCGCGACCACAAATATGTGGCCATCGCGCGCGGTATCTCCGAGGCGCGCACCCGCGTGCTCACGCTCGCCGCGAGCGCGCTGTTCACCGGACTGGCGGGCGGGTTCTTCGGCTCCTATGTGCGCGTCGCTTCGCCGGACGTCTACGGCACGGTGTTCCTGACCACCATTCTGTCCATCCTGCTGGTCGGCGGGGTGGCGACGCTCTGGGGCCCGATCGCGGCGGCCTTCCTGATGACATTCCTGTCGGAGGCGCTGGTCGATCTGGGGTCGTGGCGCGAGATCATTGTCGGGGCGACCATCATCCTGGTGGTGGTATTCTATCCGGGCGGGCTGTGGGCCGCGATCCAGGAACTGCGTGAATTCGTGGACGCCCTGCGGACATCCTTCATCGCCGCCTGGCGAAGGCGGTTCCAGAAGGCGGACCGGCAGGCGCGCATGAGCGGCATCGCCGAGCGCTATGTCCGGACCCGGCATGGCCTGATCGCGGTGTGCGACAGCGGGGGCGACAAGCCGGCGTTGTTGCTGATCCACGGCAATTCGGCCTGCAAGGAGGCCTTCTTCAAGCAGTTCGCGACATTGCGGGACCGGTTCCGGCTGATCGCCTTTGATCTGCCGGGCCACGGCGTCTCGCAGAACGCCGATCCGGAGACCAGCTACAATCTGAGCGCCTATGCCGAGGTGGCCGAGACGGTGCTCGCGGAACTGGGCGTTGAAAACCCCATCGTCTTCGGCTGGTCGCTGGGGGGCTATGTCGCGCTGGAAATGGCGGCGCGCGCCAAAGTGCAGATCGCCGGGCTGGCGATTTGCGGCACCACGCCCTTGACCGTGTTTCCCGACGATTTCGCCGCCGGTTACGAGGCGTCCTCGCACCTGCTTCTGTCGAGCAAGCAATATTTCACCGCGGAGGAATCCCGCGCCTATGCCGATTGGGCGACGGCGCCGCGCTCGCCGCAGAGCGCATTCATGCACCAAAACCTTCCCAGGACCGACGGGCGGGCGCGGGTGTACATGTCCACCAAGCTGGGCGTGGTGAACTGGCCGCGCCAGATGCGGCGACTGTGGGATGGCGATCTTCCGTTCGCGATCATCGACGGCGCGGACGATCCCTTCCTCGACCATGGCTATATCGAGCGGCTTTGCGCCAGCGAGGGTTGGCGGCATCCGCTGGTCAACATCCCGAACGGCAAGCACGCACCCTTCTTCAACACCCCGGAGGCGTTCAACCAGGCGCTGGTTCGCCTGTTCGCCGACGCCAAGCCGCAGCAGCCGGCCGAACCGGCGGCTTGACGTGCGGTCGAGCCGCGGCTGCCAGGAAGGCGCTGCGTCCCGTCCGGGATCAGACCAGCTTGACCCAGTTCTCCAGCGGTTCTCTCTCGCTGCGTAGCTGGTTCACCGGATGGTCTTCGTCGCGATAGCCGATCGCAACTCCGCAGAACAGCATCAGTTCGTCATCCATGCCGCAGAATTCCGCGACCGTGCGCGGATAGGCGGACCAGATTTCCTGGGCGCAGGTGTCGAGGCCCCTGTCGCGGGCGAGCAGCATGAAGGTCTGCAGGAACATGCCGAGATCGGACCATTGCGGCGGTCCCATGCTGCGATCGACAAAGCAGAAGATCGCGGCCGGCGCGCCGAAGAAGCGGAAATTGGTGGCGAGCCGGACGAGGCGGGCCGGCTTGTCGTCGCGCGCGATGCCAAGCAAGGCATACATCTGCTCACCGACCCGAAAGCGGGATGTCCGGTACGGCTCCTTGATATTGGGCGGATAGACCGAATATTCGGGCTTTTCGCCGCCCTCATGCGGCTCTCCCGCCAGACGCCTTTCCATCAGGGCGCGAAAACGCGTCATGCTGTCCTCGTTGAGGACCGCGACCCGCCACGGCTGCACATTTCCGCCGGAAGGCGCGCGCGCCGCCGCCGCCAGCATTTCCATGATGTCGCCGGTAGCCACGGGTCGATCCTGATAGGCCCGCACCGAAATGCGGCTGTCGATTGCCTTTGCGGTTTCCATCTGATCTCCCGAACCGTTGTACGCGTGAAATTGTTCCAGGGGCGCTTGGCAAACAAGCCCCGTGCGCCCACATTCGCGCCGCGGCGCGCTTATGCGCCGTGTTTCTTCTTTATCGGAGGGGGTTGAGTACCTGCCATGGAACACTTCATGTACGACGTTAGCGTGCCGGTTTTCGGCCGCGCGCTGAGAAATCTGTCTGCCGTGCTCGCCCTTGGCGAAGCGAACGCCAAGGAGCGCGGAATCGATCCGCAGGTCTTCCTGAGCGGGCGTCTTGCGCCGGACATGCTGCATCTGGTCCGACAGGTGCAGATCGCCTGCGACAATGCAAAGGGGGCGACCTATCGCCTTGCCGGACGCGAGGTGCCGTCCGCCGCAGATACCGAGACGACGTTCGAGGAACTGGAGGCGCGCATCCAGAAGACCCGGGACCTGATCAAGGATCTGAAGTCGGAGGAATTTGCCGGCGCCGCAGAGCGTCCGATCGTGCTCAAGATGCGGCAGGGCGAGCTCAATTTCGTCGGCATTGGCTATCTGACCGGCTTCGCACTGCCGAATTTCTTCTTCCATTGCACCACCGCCTACGACATCCTGCGTCACAACGGCGTGCCCTTGACGAAGCGGGATTTCCTCGGCCGCGCCGACTGATCCGGCGACGACAGCGCCCTGCAGGCGGCAGGCTAGACAACAAAAAACCCCGGCGCGTGCGCCGGGGTTTCTCTATTGGGCATGCTGTCGAAAAGCGTCAGACCGAGTAGTACATATCGAATTCGACCGGATGCGGCGTCATCTCGTAGCGCAGCACTTCCTGCATCTTCAGTTCGATATAGGCTTCGACCTGGTCGGAATCGAACACGCCGCCTGCGAGCAGGAACTTGTGATCGGCAGCCAGGCTGTTCAGCGCCTCGCGCAGCGAGCCGCAAACGGTCGGGATCTTCTTCAGCTCCTTGGCAGGCAGGTCGTACAGGTCCTTGTCCATGGCGGAGCCGGGATGGATCTTGTTCTTGATGCCGTCGAGGCCTGCCATCAGCATGGCCGCGAAGCCCAGATAGGGATTGGCCGTCGGGTCGGGGAAGCGGACCTCGACGCGCTTCGACTTCGGCGATGAGCCGAAGGGGATGCGGCACGAGGCAGAGCGGTTGCGGGCCGAATAGGCGAGCAGGACCGGCGCTTCATAACCCGGTACCAGGCGCTTGTAGGAGTTGGTCGACGGATTGGTGAAGGCGTTGATCGCCTTGGCGTGCTTGATGATGCCGCCGATATAGTACAGGCAGCTCTCCGAAAGTCCGGCATATTCATTGCCCGCGAAGGTCGGCTTGCCGTCCTTCCAGATCGACTGGTGGC
>JAUIBM010000455.1 GCA_030428345.1 Alphaproteobacteria bacterium
GCGACCGCTGAGCTGGCTGTTCGGCGCCGGAGTCGGCTTGCGCCGCGCCGGCTATCGCATCGGTCTGTTGCGCTCGCGCGAGGCGGCGATCCGCATGGTCGACAAGCTGAAACGCACGGTGGTGCTGCATGGCAGCGCCCTGGATGAGCAGATGCTGGTGGAGGCGGGGGCTCCGAACGCCGATTTGATGGTGGCGATCACCAATGACGACCAGGTCAACATCCTCTCCTCTGTGCTCGCCAAGAAACTGGGCTGCGCCACCAATCTCGCCCTGCTGAACAATTCCGGCTATCACGGCTTCACCCGTTCGCTCGGAATCGACGACTATATCAATCCGCGGCAGGTGACGATCTCGCGCGTCCTGCAGCATGTGCGGCGCGGGCGCATCCGCGGCGTCTATTCGTTGCAGAACGGGGCGGCGGAGATCATAGAGGCGGAGGCCCTGGATACCTCGCCGCTGGTCGGCAAGCCGCTTCGCGACCTGCACCTGCCGGCGGGCATCCGCATCGGCGCGATCTATCACGGCGACACGGTGATCCAGCCGACGGGCGATTGCATCATCAAGCCGAAGGACCGGATCGTCATCCTGGCGCTCAACGACCGGGTTCGCCAGGTCGAGCAGATGTTCAGGGTTTCGCTGGAGTTTTTCTGATCGGCCGGTTCCGGTTTTGCCGTGGGCGCGATTTGGCGTACAAGGCCAAATCGTCGCGGTGTGCATGTCAGAGAGGTTTTGCTTGAAAACAGACTCTCTGCATACCTATTGTATGGAACACCGCAAGGCGGGCGTTTGCCGCCAAGGCTTGCACAAGAAAAAGAACCCGGCTTCCTGTGTTCGGGAAGTCAGAAAAACTAAGCAGCGGAGAATAATACGGGGATGACTGAGAGATCGCAGAATCTTCAGGACGCCTTTTTAAATCAGGTACGTAAGCAGAAAGTACCACTTACGATTTTTCTGGTGAACGGGGTGAAATTGAACGGCGTTGTTACGTGGTTCGACAATTTTTGCGTGCTGTTGAAGCGTGACGGCATCGCACAGCTTGTATACAAGCACGCCATTTCGACCATCATGCCGTCCCAGCCGGTCAGCTTTGGCGACCATGGGGGCGGCGAGGAGTCCGATTGAGCGACATCGAGCACGGTGAACGGTCGCGTTTCCAGTTCTCGGCGGAGGAGAGCGGCAAGCCGGAACGGGCGATCGTGCTCGTGCCGGAGTTTTCCGCGCGCAAGGACGATCCGACCGGCGCGCCTGACGCAAGCCTTTCGATAAACGCCTCGGGCCACGTGCTGCACCGCTCCGGCCAGTCGCGGCTCGCCGAGGCCGAGGGCCTGGCCCGGGCGATCTCGCTCGACGTCGTGCAATCCGGTCTCGTGCCGGTCAAGGCGATGCGGCCGGCGACGCTCTTTGGAACCGGCAAGGTCGACGAGATCGCCGGCACGATCAAGGCCGGGGAGATCGGCCTTGCCATTGTCGACCACCCGCTTTCGCCGGTCCAGCAGCGCAATCTGGAAAAGGCGTGGAACTGCAAGGTGCTGGATCGCACCGGCCTCATCCTGGAGATATTCGGGGAGCGCGCCCGCACGCGGGAAGGGCGCCTGCAGGTGGAACTGGCGCATCTCAACTACCAGAAGGGCCGCCTGGTGCGGCAATGGACCCATCTGGAGCGCCAGCGCGGCGGCCTCGGCAAGACCGGCGGGCCGGGCGAGACGCAGATCGAATCCGACCGGCGCATGCTGCAGGAGCGCATCCTGCGGCTGGAGCGCGATCTGGAGAAGGTCAAGCGCACCCGCACGCTGCACCGCGCGAAGCGCAAGAAGATCCCGACGCCCGTGGTCGCGCTTGCGGGCTATACCAATGCCGGCAAGTCGACCTTGTTCAACCGCATCACCGGCGCGGATGTCTTCGCCGAGGACCAGTTGTTCGCGACGCTCGACCCGACGCTGAGAAAGTTGCAGCTGCCGCATGGCCTGGAGGCCATACTCTCGGACACGGTCGGGTTCGTCTCCAACCTGCCGACCACGCTTGTCGCGGCGTTTCGCGCCACCCTGGAAGAGGTTCTCGAGGCGGAGCTGATTCTGCATGTGCGCGATGTGTCGGATCCCGACACCGCCGCGCAGGCCGCCGATGTCTATTCGATCTTGGCGCAGCTCGGCATCGGCCAGGAGGGTCGTGAGCGCGTGCTGGAGGTCTGGAACAAGATCGACCTGCTGGAGCCTGCGGCGCTGGAGGCGATCCGCCAGACGCGCGGCAATGTCGCGGAGGCGGGCGGTCCGATCCTGGTGTCGGCGGCGACCGGGGAGGGCACGGACGAATTGCTGCGCGAGATCGAGACCCGGCTCGCCGGCATTGCCGAGGAGATCGATATCCATTTGTCGCTCGGCGAGTTCGACCGCATCGGCTGGGTCTACGACAATTCGCAGGTGCTGACCCGTACCGACGAGGAAGACGGCTCTGTCTCGCTGCGGGTGCGCATCAAGCCGGCCCAGCGCGACTCCTTCCTGCGCTTCATGCAGGGCTGACGCACGCAGCCGGAACGCTCAGGCTTCGCGCTCCAGCGCCTTGGCCTCGCTCCACAGGGCTTCCATCTCGTCGAGGCTTGCTTCTCCGAGCTTCTTTCCGGTGCGCGCGATCTGCTCCTCGATATGGCGAAAGCGGCGACGGAACTTGGCGTTCGCCGTGCGAACGGCGCCTTCCGGATCGAGATTGAGATGGCGGGCGAGATTGGCGATCGCGAAGAGCAGGTCTCCCACTTCCTCGGCCTGCCTGGTCTGGGAATGGGAATCGAGTTCGGCCTCGACCTCGTCGAGTTCCTCCCGGATCTTGGCGATCACGGCGCGCGGGTCGTTCCAGTCGAAGCCGACCTTGCCGGCGCGGGTCTGCAGCTTGACTGCGGCCATCAGGCCGGGAAGGGCGGTCGGCACATCGTCGAGCAGGCTTGTCGCTGGCTTCTCGGCCTGCCCCCGCGCCGCGCGGGCGGCGGCCAGTTCCGCCTTTTCCTCGGACTTGATGCGCTCCCATGCGCCCTTGGCGATACCGGCTGTCCGGGCTTCCTCATCGCCAAACACATGAGGATGCCGGCGGATCATCTTTCGCGTGATCGCCTCGACGACATCCGAGAAATCGAAATGGCCCGCTTCCTCGGCCATGCGGGCGTGATAGACCGACTGCAACAGCAGATCGCCCAGTTCGAGCTTCAATTCCTCCATGTCGCCACGGTCGATCGCGTCCGCCACCTCATAGGCTTCCTCGATCGTGAAGGGAGCGATGGTGGAGAAATCCTGCTTCAGGTCCCACGGGCAGCCGTTCTCCGGGTCGCGCAGCCGCTCCATGATCGCGCACAGCTCGGCCAGGTCGCGTGTGCGCGGGTCGCCCGACGCCGGTGGGAGCGGCTCGCTCATCCTTCGTCCGCGTCGTCCGTGTCG